>JBDIBE010000038.1:0-14728 GCA_039812785.1 Thermoanaerobaculia bacterium
TGCCCGCGCCGGCTTCGATCATGCAGTCCGCCGATTTCTCCTCCTCCGCGGCCGCCGCGGAGAGGCCGGCAGCCGCCGAGGCGGCGCGCGCGAAGGCGGGCAACGCGGCCGTGCCCGCCGCCGCCGGAGCCGTCGCTCCGTCCGCCCCGGCCGTCGAGGTCGTCGGGAAGGCCGCGGGAGCCCTTCGCCTCTCGGCGCCCGCGAAGCTCGACGGTCTCGCCGGACCGTTCGAGGGGAGCTACCGGCTCGAGCTCGACGCCTCCGGGCGCGTCACCGAGGTCGTCCGCCTCTTCGGAGGCTCGGGGACGGAGCCGTCCGGCCTCGGCGAGAGGCTCCGGGGCCTCTCGTTCGTCCCGGCCGAGGCCGCCCGGGGGGCCGGCTCGGTCGACGTGAAGGTGAAGATCCGGTAATCACTCGGTCGTTCGTATTGGTGCAAGTTGCTGCAATACAGTGACTTGCATCTCGCTTTTCGCTCTGGCGAAGGGTCTCCGCGTCGGGCACAATGGGCCTGCCGACGGGGGTTCATCGTGAAAAGGACGCAGGCCGCACGGGTTCGCAAGGCGCTCGACTACGTCAAGAAGCGCTTGAAGCTCGACCTCGAGTTCGTCGTCGAGCCGGGCGAAGTCCACGAACAGCTCGGCCTCCTCGACATCCAGCGCTCCGAGAGGGGGACGGAGGACCGGAAGGTCTGGCTCGTCACGTTCGACCCCGAGCTCGTCTCGAAGCAGACGCTCGCCGCGCTTCGCCGCGACGCGTTCCACGAGGTCCTTCATGCGCTCACGTGGCCCCTCTTCGACGAGGCCGAGGCGGCGATCCGCCGCGTCCCCGACGCGGGGCTCCGGAAGGAGCTCATGGACCGGTCCATCGACGCGCGCGAGAACGTCGTCTACGAGCTCGAGCGGAAGATCGGCCCTCTCTGCTTCCCGTCGCTCCCCTGGGTCGACCCCTGATCGCTTGACCCGCCGGGGGCCGGCTTCTAGAATGCGCGTCCCTCGCGGCGTGGTCGCCGCGCTCTTTGGCAGGGAACGGGCCGAAATAGCTCAGTCGGTAGAGCAACTGATTCGTAATCAGTAGGTCCCCAGTTCAAGTCTGGGTTTCGGCTCCACTTCCTCCGGGCTCCCGCCCGCGCTCCCTGCTCGCCTCCCCCCTCAATGTCCCCGGGTCCGCTCCGCTTTCGCGAGGACGGGACCTTCACGCTCGTCCAGCTGACCGACCTCCACGTCCGGGACGGCGACGAGGCCGACGCGCGGACTCCCCTGGGCCTTCGCGTTCGGCAGCCACGACCACGAGGGGCCGGAGGAGCTGCCGGGAGCGGGGCACGACGTCGTGCGGCTCCTCGGGTCGCGGAGCGACGGGCTCGCCGCGGCGCTCAACGTCCTCGACTCCGGCGGCGCGAACCCTGCGGGAATCGGCGACTACGAACGGTTCACGAGAGCGCAGGTCGCCTGGCACCGCGAGACGGCGCGGGGCTTCGAGACGTGGGTCCGGCTCGACGACGGCACGCTCGCGGAGCGGCCGATCCACGAGCCGGATTCGTGCGGCGCCCCGCCGGCTTCTCCCTAGAATCCCTGGGGGACGGCCCGGCCGATCCTGCCGGGCTCGGGGAGAAGTCGTGAAGGACACGCTCGTCGTCATCAACCGCGAGGGAATGGGCTCGGCCGAGCCGGCCCTCCAGAAGAAGCTGGTCGCCACCTACCTGAAGCTCCTCGCCGGCAACGGGAGCCTGCCGGGCGCGATCGCCCTCTACGCCGACGGCGTGAAGCTCGCCTGCGAGGGATCGCCCGTCCTGCCGGAGCTCGCCGATCTCGAGGCGCGGGGCGTCCACGTCATCCTCTGCCGCACCTGCCTCGACCACTTCGGCCTCGCCGAGAAGGTGAAGGCCGGGGTCATCGGCGGCATGGGCGACATCCTCGCGGCGCAGGCGATGGCCGCGAAAGTCGTCACCCTCTAGCGCCGCCCTTTCCCGGCGGTCCGGCCGCGCGCGCCCTCCGCCGCGGAGCGCAGGACGACCCGGACGATCTCGCCGCGCCGGAAGAGCCGCATCGGCGGGCCCCAGGTCCCGGTGCCGCGCCCCACGATCACCGTCGCGCCGTTCACGTCGTAGCGGCCCGCCATGAGCGGGTAGCGCCGGCGCGTGACGAAGCCGAAGGGCCAGATCTGTCCGTCGTGCGTGTGCCCCGCCAGGACGAGGCCGGCGCCGGCCCCGGCGGCGCGCTCCGTGAAGAGGGGCGAGTGCGACAGGAGGATCGCGGCGCCAGGGGGGCGCCCCGAGAGCGCGCGGTCGATCGCGGCCGGGGTCTCGGGCCGGCGGCGCAGCGCGCGCAGGTCGTCGACGCCGGCGACGACGAGGCCGGGCGCGGCCTCGACCCACCCGTCGCGGAGGACGCGGAACCCGGCCTGCTCCAGGAGGCCCGCGCGCCCCGGCCCGGAGCCGTGGAGCTCGTGATTGCCGGTGACGGCGAAGACGCCGAGCGGCGCGGAGAGCCGGCGGAAGCTCGCGGCGAGCTCCGCCTCGCGCGGGCTGTCCCCCTCGAAGACGTCGCCGCAGACGGCGACGAGGTCGGGACGGAGCGAGGCGATCTCGGCGAGGCGCGCCTCGAGCCACCCCTTCCCGAGGATCGAGCCGACGTGGAGGTCGGAGACGAGGACGACCACGGTGCCGTCGCGCTCCGCGGGGAGGCCGGGAATGGAGACCTCGTAGGAGACGACGGCGGGGGGGCGCAGCCCCTGGACGAGCGCGAAGGCCGAGAGGAGCCCCGCGGCGCCGAGGGCCCCGGCCCGGAGGCGCGGCACGTGGCGGCGGAAGAGGAGGCCGAACGCCGTGACGACGTCGACGGCGAGGAGACAGACGAGCGCGAGGAGCGCGACGCCGATCCAGGTCGCTCCGGCGATCTCGACGGGCCGGGCGAGCCACGCGGGACCGACCCGGTCGAGGACTCTCCCCGCGATCCACGCGAGCGAGAGCGTCACGGCGAGCGCGGCGAGGAGGAGGCGCGCGCGGCGGCCCCGGAAGGGAGGGAGCGAGGCGGCGCGCCACGCGATGTAGGCGTGCGCGGCGAACCAGGCGAGGAGGAAGAAAGACACGTCCGCCCGCGCGTCAGAACCGGTAGGTCGCCGCCCCGACGGTGACGCCGGAGCCGCAGGCGAGGAGGAGGGCCGTCCGCCCCGGCCCGAGGGCCCCCTCGGCGCGCGCGCGGTCGAACGCGAGGAAGACAGACGTCGTCGGCGTGTCCGGGAGGACCGAGGCGTAATCCGCGACCTTCTCCCGCGGGAGGCCGAGCGCGCCGGGGAGGCGCGCGAGGAACGAGGCCGAGAACTGCGACGGGACGACGAGGTCGACGTCCTCCGGCCGGAGGCCGTCGCGCTCGAGGACGGCCTTCGCCGCGGCCGCGGCACCCGCGAGGAACGCCTCCTCCAGCTCGGCCCTGCGGCGGATGAGGAGCTTCCCGCGCGGCTCCTTCAGGCTGACGACCGCGGTGTAGAGGTCGGCGGACTCCTCGCGCGTCACGAACGCGAAGGAGCCGAATCCCGCGCCGTTTCGCGGGGAGAGGTCGAGGAGGAGCGCCGCGCCGCTCGCGGCGACGGCCGACCCCGGGTCGGGCCTGCGGTCGGGGTTCGCGTCGCTCGCGACGACCATCCCGACCTGGATCTCCCCGGCGTGCATCTGCGAGACGAGGAGGTGGGCGGCGTTGAGCATCCCGACGCCGCCGTTGAGAAGGTCGAACGAGAGCGTCCGGCGGCCGTGGAAGTCGACGTTGACGCCGAGCGCGTGCTGGACGTACGCGGCGATCGCCGGCTCGCAGACGTGGCCGTCGCGGTAGACGCCGGCGTTCACGAGGACGCGGACGTCCGAGGGACGGTAGCGCGAGGCGGCGAGGCACCTCTTCCCGGCCTCGACGGCGTGGCGGTGCGAGCCCCAGCCGAGGAGGCGCCGGCGCGGCAGGCTGACGCCGAGGCTCTCGATCCGTCCGTGGCGCACGTCAGGCCCTTCCGTTCACGTGCGCCCGGTAGCGGTCGGGAAGGTCGTCGAGCGTGAACGTCGCGTGGGAGATGACGATTCCCGAGGCGCCGCTCACGAGGAGGACGTTGTCGCCCGACCGGATCCTCCCCTTCAGGATGAAGTCGTGGAGCGCGAGGAAGTGGCTCGCCGTCGTCGTGTTGCCGTACTCCTCCGCGTGGCAGAGGAAGACGTCGGGGAGCTCGCACCCCATGAACTTCGCGACGGCCCGGATCCCCTGGCGGATGGCCCGGGTCGAGACCTGGTGCGGGATGACGTGCTGGACGTCGTCGAGGCCCCATCCCGTCGCGTCGAGGGCCTGCTTGAGGTAGGCGGGGAAGTTCCGGTTCCCCTCGACCTGCAGGCCGCGCGCCTTCGTGATGAGCTTCCCGCCGCTCCCGCGGGACGACGGCTGCGACCAGCAGTAGTGGTCGTGGCGGGCGCCGGTGACGAGGTCGAGCCAGTGGAAGCCGAACTTCCCGTCGGGCGAGGCGTCGACGACGACGGTGCCGCCGCCGTCGCCGAGGGTGAGCGCGGCGAGCTGCCCGTCGAGGCTGTGGCGCACCTCGCGCGTCGCCGTCCAGGCGAGCGGCATGTTCTGCTCACCGGTGACGACCATCCCCCGGCGGATCGCGCCGGAGCGGATCAGCCCCTGGAGGGCCCAGATCCCGTTCAGGAACCCGGCGCAGGCGTTGACGACGTCGAAGACGAGGGCGTTGCGCGCGCCGATCGCCCTCCTCACGAGGACGGCCGTCGCGGGCTCGAAGCTGAACTCGTCCGGGGCGTTGTGCTTCGAGATGCTCGTGCAGACGATCGCGTCGAGCTCCTCCGCGGAGTAGCGCGACATCGCGAGGGCCCGGCGCGCGGCGCCGACGGCGAGGTCGGCGGCATACGCGTCGACGGCGACGCGGCGCCGCTCGATCCCGGTGATCTTCTCGAGGTCGAGGCGCGGGCGTCTCCGGCACGCCGACATCAGCTCCTCGGTCGTGAGGACTTTCTCGGGCAGCTCCAGCCCCAGGCTCTCGATCCTGATTTTCGGAAGCATCCGTCGCCGGCCGGTCATGGTACCGCGGAGGGGAGCCTCCTCATGGGAAGAGGCTCGTGACGCCCTCCCGGAACGCCACGACGGGCTCGTACCCGAGCTCCCGGCGTGCCCTCCCGACGTCGTACCGCGCGTGGCAGGAGACGAACCGGACGCCGTACCTCGTGACCGGAGGAGGGCTCGTCCGACCGAGCGCGCGGGAGGCCGCCTCGACGAGGGCCGCCGCGCCGAGGACGAGCCCGAAGGGAAGCGGGAGACGCGGCCGGCGGACGCCGAGGGCGTCGGCGATCGCGTCGAGCGCCTCGCGCGCCGTGATCTCCTCGCCGTCCGTCACGTGGTAGAGCCGTCCGGCCGCGGCGCCGCTCTCCGCCGCGAGGAGGAGGCCGTGGACGAGGTTCGCGACGTGGGTCAGCCCGAGGAGGTTCCGGCCGCCGTCGACGAGCGGCATCGCGCCGCGCCGGAGGAGCCGCGCGACGCGCGGGATCACGTTCGGGTCTCCCGGGCCCCAGATCGCGCCGGGCCTCACGACGGTCGTCGCGAGGCCGCCTTTCCCGTGTGCCTCGACGACCCACCGCTCGGCGAGGAGCTTGCTCTCGGTGTAGAAGTCGCCGCGGGCCGGCCGCGCCGTCGGCGTCTCCTCGGAGACGACCCGGCCGTCGCGGGGGAGGCCGAGGACGGTCAGCGAGCCGAGGTGGACGAGGCGCGCGACGCCCGCTTCCCGGCAGGCCGCGACGACGTTCCGCGTCCCCTCGGCGTTCGTGCGGAGGAACGCCTCGCGCGGCCCCCAGTCGGAGACGCGGCCGGCCGCGTGGAAGACGACGGAGGCGCCCTGTGCGGCGTTTCGGAGCGAGGCCGGGTCGGCGAGGTCTCCGCGGACGACCTCGACGCCGAGCCGTTCGAGCGCCTCGAGGCCGGAGCCGCGGCGCGTGAGCGCGCGCACCCGGTACCCGCTCCCGGCGAGCGCGGCCGCGAGGCGCCCCCCGACGAAGCCTGTCGCTCCCGTGACGAGCGCCGTCGGGCTTTCAGCCGTCCCCACGGACGGAATCTACGCCCACGGGGCCCGGCCGCTCACTCCCGCGTCGGCGCCGACGTCCGGATCACGGCGGCCGGGGCGTACGACACGGCGCCCGTCGCGGCATCGACGGCGCGCTTCTTCCACGCGATCGTCAGGCCGAGGTCCCGCGCGCCGCTTCCGCTCACCTCGACGAGGAGGTATCCGTGCTCCGCGTCGTGGCCGAGGGCGACGGGGGCGTACGGTGCGTTGTCGCCCGCGTACGCCGAGCGCGCAAAGAGGTCTCCGCCCCCCGTGCCGGCGACGAGCTGGAGGAGGTCGTTCCCCTCGTCTCCGTCGCCGTCGTCGGCGCGGAGCGCGTCGAAGAAGTGGTCGTGCCCGGCGAAGGCGACGCGGGCGCTGCCCGAAGCGAGGCTCCTCCAGAAGGCGTTGCGGTCGGCGGGGAAGGCGCCGAGGCAGTCGGCGTGGTTCGTCTGGAAGGCGGCCTCATGGCCGAAGACGAAGACGTGGGGAAGGCCGTTCGCGAGGAGGCGCGCGTCGAGCCACGGCTGGTTCACGCGGTGGATGTCGACGTACTCGTCGAGCCCGACGAAGAGGGCGTTCTTCGACGTGATGGAGTACGTGAGGCCCTCCTCGCCCTCCGGCCCGTCCGTCGGGAGGGCGAATTCGCCGGAGAAGACGGCGCTCCAGCCGGCCGTCCCGTCGGGGACGTCGGCCTCGTGGTTGCCGCGCACGGGGTAGACGCCGATGCCGGCGGCCCGGAGCGGGGCGGTGACGTCGAGGAAGGCGCGGAGCTGGCGCTCCATCTGCGCGCGCGTCGCGCCGCGGCCTCCCTCGACGAGATCGCCCGGGACGAGGACGAGGTCGACGCCGTCGCGGAGGATCGAGGCGACGATCTCGGCGGGGATCGCGCCGCTCGTCGCGGTGACGTGCGTGTCGCCGACGACGGCGAAGCGCCAGGCGCTCGACGGCGCGGCGCCGCCGGGGACGGCGGGGACGAAGCTCCCGTCGTCGGTGCCGGAGGGGCTTCCGGGCGAGGCGCCGTCGTTGACGACGCCGTAGGCCGCGAAGCTCCCCGACGGCGTCTCGTTGACGACGCGGACCCAGCCCTGCCTCACGCCGAACTCGGCGAGGAGGCCCGACCACTGCGTCCAGCCGCCCGGCGCGAGGGTGACCGTCGCGGTCGTCCCCGCGAGAGCCCCGGTCTCCCCGTCGCGCACCTCGACGTGGACGGAGACGGGCGATGCGTTCTCGAGCGAGGCGGCGACGGCGACGTTCGAGCGGACCTCTCCGTCCTGCCGGAGGCCGAAGACGAATGCCTCGGCCGTCGCGCGGCCCGACGCCGGGACGCCGCCGTAGAAGACGCCGTAACGCCCGTGGCCGTTCCGCGCGGGAGAGCTCGTCCGCGCCGCGGCGTAGCCCGCCGACTCCGCGCCGCCCTCGAGGAAGCGGACGGTGAGCGTCCCGGAGTAGCTCCCCGCTCCCTTCGCGCCGATCTCGCCTCCCGCCGCGCGGAGCGCGTCGACGAAAGACGGGATCACCTTCTGCTCGCCGGGGCCGAGCCGCTCGACGAGCGTCCCGCCGGAGCCCTTCTCCCTGGAGAGCGACTCGACGTACGTCAGCTCGACGTCGCGCGCGGAGGCGCCCGGGTTCGCGAGGACCACCTCCGTCGCGTAGGGCCCCGCCTCGACGACGGCCGGGACGAGGCGCGTCCCGGGCGCGGTGGCGCCCGTCTCGAACGGAACGAACGAGCCGTCGTTCGTCCCCTCGTCGTTGAAGACGGCGTACGCGAAGAACGGGCCGCTGCCGGAGACGGCGGAGACGCGCGCGTAGCCTTCCGCGAAGCCCGCCCCGGCGAGGACGTCGTCGAGCTGCCGCCATTCGCCCGGGGCGAGCGTCACGTCGGGAAACGTGCGCGGCGCGCCGGCAGCGCCGCCGTCGACGAGAACGAGGCGCAGCGTGACGGCGTCGGTCGTCGAGGCGTTCGCGAAGGCGACGTTCGTCCGGTCGTGCTCGTCCTTCCGGAGGCCGTAGAGGTACGCCTCGCCCTTCGGCAGCGACTCGACGGGCGCGGCGACGTAGGCGACGCCGGCGCGCCCCCCCTCGGACGGCGCGGTGACGCGCGCCGAGGCGAAGGCCGCGGCGGCCTCGGTAAGCCCCGTGAACGTCGCGCGGAGGGTCCCGCCCTGGCTCCCCTCCGGGATCGCGAGGCCCTTTTCGCGGAAGAAGCCGATCGCCTCGGGGACGACGAGCTGCCGGCCCGCGGGGAGCGCGAGCGTCACGCTCCCGCTCCCGAGGCCGCCGAACGACGGCGAGGCGGTGTAGAGGAGCTCGACCGCCGCGTCGGCCGACCCGCGGTTGGCGAGCGCGAGCTCCGTCGTGTAGCGCGCGCGGCCGGCGACGTCGAGAACGACGGGGAGGAAGAGGGTCGCGGTCGCCCCGGCCGCCCCGCCCGACGCCGCATCGCGCACGAGCCGGACGTGGTTGCGGATCCTCACGACGTCCCCCTGCGGCCCGATGCCGTGCGGGTAGCTCGACGCCTCGCCCGTCTTCGGGTCGCCCCGCTGCGCTCCGGCGCCGTGGACGTCGAGGAGCGTGTACTGGCCGGAGCCGGCCGGCCGCTCCATCCAGCCGAGGGCGCGCCCGAAGGCGACGTAGGCCGCCGCGCCATGCGTCGTCCCGTCGACGAAGGTCGTGCTCGACCAGTAGAAGGGCCAGTCGCGCGCGCCCCCCTCGTTCACGATCACGGTCGCCTCGAAGAGCGGGTCGATCGCGGCCGACGCCGTCGTGTCGGGGGAGCGCCTGTAGTCGACGAGGGTCTGGAGCTCCTTGGCCGTCGGGAGGCGCCAGTCGTCGTGGCCGAGGTACCCCGCCGCGTTCTGCGCCGCGACGAAGGCGAGCGCCTCCTGCCACGTCATCCCCGTGCCGCTGTCGGTGCGAGACCACTCGAGGCCCGTGGCCCGGTCGAGGATCGTCCCGGCGCCCGTGCCGACGAGGTCGTTCACGCCGTAGGAGGAGCCCCCCCTCACGTACCTCACGTACATCGTCTTCGCGACGGCGCCGCCCGTCCCCGGCTCGTACTTCGGGTAGCCCTTGATCCGCCCGTCGGCGAAGTTGACGCCGAAGACGGTCGCCTCGCCGTTCATCGTCGTCGAGACGTACTCGGTGCCCGACCAGTCCTGCACGTCGATGACGCGCTCCGAGCCGACGCCGCTCCCGTAGACGAAGTCGAAGGCCCGCGTGTCGAGGAAGGGGACGTAGCCCTCGGTGCTCGTGAAGCCGCGCCCCTGCGCCCCGCTGAAGAGGATGAGCGAGTAGAGCTCCTTGATCGTCGGCATCCGCCAGTCGGAGCGGCCGCCGACCCGGCACGTCGCGGCGCCCGCGACGGCTGCGGCCCACGTCACCTTCGTCCCGCGCGCCTTCACCCACGTCAGGCCGGTCACGAGGTCGGTCGTCGTGCCGTCGCCGTTGTCGCGGTAGGACGGCGCGGGGCGGGCCTGCTGCGCGTCCTGCCCGAAGAAGGCCTGGCCGGGCGCGGGGCAGGCGACCGGGGCGACGTCGTTCCCGTAGCAGAGCGTCTGCCCCGTGCCGGCGACGGCGTAGGCGAGCTCCCCGGCCGCGGCCGTAACGGAGCAGGGGGCGGCGAGGAGCGCCGCGGCCAGCGCCGGGAGCCGCAGGCGGGGGACGCGGGTCGACGGGAGGGGGCCGTGCATGCCCCTCCCGACGCGCCGCGCACCCCGCCGGTTTACCCGCTACACGGCCTGGATGATCCGCTCCACGTCGCGCGCGAGCTCCTCGGACGGCGTCACGACGACGGCCCGCCCGGCGACGGTCGCCGCGAAGCGGGGAGACTCCAGGTGCTTCACGTACGAGGCGCGAAGCTCGTCGGAGAGGAGCTGCACCTTCTCCTGAGAAAGCCCCTTCTCGTTCATCAGCGACCGGATGTTCCTCTCCTCGTCGCCCCGGAGCCACGCGACGCCGAAGGAGTCGGGGGGCTTGCCGACGAAGACGTAGAGCGTCGCTTCCGTCGGGACGAGCTCGAGCTGGTCCTTCACCCGCCCGGCGAACGCCTCGGCCGGGCCCCTGTGCCGTTCCACGAGGGCCGCGGCGGGAGCGTCGGGAGGCAGCGGCGGATACTCCTTCTTCCTTCCGAAGAGCGCATCGAAAAGGCCCATGACGCCGTTCCCTTCCCCCGGGGGGAGGAACGGAGGCGCCGGCGCTCGGCTCCGCCCCGCACGGGCGACGTGGGACAGCGGCCCGACTGCCCCGCCTGCCTGCGCCGAAGCCCGCCTTCGCCGCACCCGATGGGGATCGAATAGACGATTCGCACTGCCCGAGTCAAGGAAAACCGTACCGCCGGGGGCGGGATTCCCGTCGCGCGGCCCGGCGGGGCGGCCGAGTCACGCCTCGGTCTGCTCGGTCCTCGCGATGATCTCGTCCTTGAGCGCGTCCGAGAGGTCGCAGAAGTAGTCGCTGTAGCCGGCGACCCGGACGATCAGGCCGCGGTGCGCCTCGGGGTCGGCCTTCGCCGCCTCCAGCGTCTCCCGCGAGACGACGTTGAACTGGACGTGGTGGCCGTCGGAGCGGAAGTAGTCCCTCACGAGATGCGCGAGGCGTTCGATCCCCTCCTCCCCCTCGAGGACGGACGGCGAGAACTTCATGTTGAGGAGCGTCCCGCCCGTCTTCACGTGGTCCATCTTCGCGGCGGAGCGGAAGACGGCCGTCGGCCCCTTCCGGTCGGCCCCCTGGACGGGGGAGATCCCCTCGGAGAGGGGCCGGCCGGCCCGACGGCCGTCGGGCGT
This sequence comes from Thermoanaerobaculia bacterium, assembly GCA_039812785.1. GTDB lineage: Bacteria > Acidobacteriota > Thermoanaerobaculia > UBA5066 > UBA5066 > UBA5066. Next base: position 10,854 of record JBDIBE010000038.1, read on the forward strand.
CGCACCGCAGACCTCGCCGAAGTAGACGTGGCACGTCGTCGGGAGCATCTCGAGGCGGTAGGTGCCGCCGCGGGCCGAGGGGCGCCCGTCGATCGCCGCGAAGGCCGTCCGGAAGACGCGGACCATCAGGTCGTCGGCCTTCTCGTCGTCGTTGCCGTACTTCGGCATCCGGTGGACGAGCCGCTGCCGGAGGTGCTCGTTCCCCTCGAAGTCGCCGTCGAGCGCCGCGACGAGCCCTTCGAGCGTGAGCCCCTTCTCCTCGAAGACGAGGCGGCGGACAGCCGCGAGGGCGTCCGTCACGGTGCCGATCCCGACGGCCTGGACGAAGGTGTTGTTGTAGCGGGCGCCGCCGGCGTTGTAGTCGCGCCCCTTCGCGATGCAGTCGTCGGTGAGGACGGAGAGGAACGGCGCCGGCATCCGCGTCGCGTAGAGCCGCTCGATCACCTGGTTGCCGCGGACCTTCACGTCGACGAGGTGCTTCAGCTGCGCCTCGAAGGCGGCGTAGAGGCCGTCGAACGTCGCGAACGAGGAGGCCGCGCCCGTCGCCGGCCCGAGGCGGACTCCCGTCCGCGGGTCGACGCCGTCGTGGAGCGCGAGCTCGAGGACCTTCGCGAGGTTGAAGTAGCCGGTGAGGATGTACGCCTCTTTCCCGAACGCGCCGACCTCGACGCAGCCGCTGCAGCCGCCGGCCCGCGCGTCCTCGAGGCTTTTTCCCTGCCGGAGCTGCTCCTCGACGACGGCGTCCGCGTTGAAGAGCGACGGGAAGCCGTATCCCTTCCTCACGACGCGCAGGACGTGCCGGAGGACCCTGTCCGGCGTCTTCCGCGAGACCTGGACGTTCGACGACGGCTGGAGGAGGTGCATCTCGTCGATCACGTCGAGGAGGAGGTGGGTCACCTCGCTGGCGCCGTCGGAGCCGTCGGGGAGGAGGCCGGCGAGGTTGATGTTCGCGAAGTCGGTGTACGTCCCGCTCTCGGCCGCCGTCACGCCCACCTTCGGCGGGGCGGGATGGTTGTTGAACTTCACGAAGAGGCACTCGAGGAGCTCGCGGGCGCTCTCCTCGGCCAGCGTCCCGTCGGCGAGCCCCTTCCGGTAGAACGGGAGGAGGTGCTGGTCGAGGTGCCCCGGGCTGAACGCGTCCCAGCCGTTCAGCTCGGTGATCACCCCGAGGTGGCAGAACCAGTACATCTGGAGCGCCTCGTGAAAGTCGCGCGGCGCCCCGGCGGGAACGCGCCGGCAGACGTCGGCGATCTTCCGCAGCTCCGCGCGGCGGGCCTCGTCGGTCTCGGTCGCGGCCCTCTCTTCCGCGAGCGCCGCGTGCCGCTCGGCGAAGAGGACGAGCGACTCGCAGGCGGCGTCCATGGCCTTCAGCTGCTCGCGCCTGTCCACGGCCTCCGGGTCGCGCTCGAAGTCGAGGGCCGCGAGGGCGGCGGCGATCTCGCGCCGGAAGGCGTTCATCCCCTTGCGGTAGACCTTGTCGTCGAGGACGGTGTGCCCCGGAGCGCGCTGCTCCATGAACTCGGTGAAGACGCCCGCGCCGTAGGCCGCGTGCCACTCGGGAGGGAGGGCGGGGAAGACCTGGTCGCGCATCGACCGGCCGCGCCAGTACGGGATGACCGTCTCCTCGTAGGCCGCAATCACCTCGGGGGCGACGCGGTAACAGGTCTTCGGGCGCGAGTCGAGGATCGTCAGGTCCTCGACGCTGTGGCACGTGAGCTCGGGATAGGTCGGGACGGCCTTGGGAACCGGCCCGCGTTCGCCGACGATCAGCTCTCCGTCGCCGAGGAAGAGCGTCTTCCTCTCGCAGAGGTGGCGGAACGACAGGGCCCGGAGGAGCGGCGTCGAGAGGCGGCCGAGGTTCTCGCGGTAGAACTCCGTCAGGAGGAGGGCGCGCTCGGCGGAGATCGTCGGGATCGCATCGAGGCTCTCCTGCCGGAGGCGACGGGTGCGGGCGTTCATGCCTGTCCTCCGATGGTCGTCTTCAGGCCCGTGGGGGCGAAGAGGGATGCGAGGGCCTCCATCCGCGCGGCGCCGGGCGACGGGGCGTCGGCGAGGGCGGCCTCCGCGGGCGTCGGCTTCTTCCCGAGCCGCTCGCGCTTGCCGTTCGCGGTCCTGTGGAAGGGGAGGAGGCTGACCCGGCGGACGTTCGGCGTCCGCTCGGCGAGGGCGACGGCCTTCGCGACGTGCCCCGGGTCGTCGCTCACGCCGGGAACGATCGGGAGGCGCAGCCAGATCGGAACGCCGACGCGGCTCACGGCCTCGAGGTTCTCGAGGATCGGCTCGAGCGGCACGCCCGTCAGCTCGCGGTGGCGCGCCGGGTCGAGCGTCTTGACGTCCCAGAGGAGGAGGTCGGCCCGCTCGGCCACGGCAACCGCCGTCTCCCGCGCGGCGTAGCCGCAGGTGTCGACCGTGACGTGGAGCTCCTCGCGGCGGCAGGCCTCGATCATCGCGAGAAGGAAGGAGGGCTGGGAGAGCGGCTCGCCCCCCGAGAACGTGGCCCCGCCCCGCGAGATCTCGAAGACGGGACGGTCGCGCAGGATCTCCGCGAGGAGCTCGCCGACGCCGAGCTCGCGCCCCGCCACCTCGCGCGCGGCCGAGGGGCACGCCTCCGCGCAGGCGCGGCAGGCCGTGCAGCCGTCGGAGCCGAGCGCCTCGCCGGCCGCGAGCGGGCCCTCCGGCCGGCGGCAGGCGTTCGTGCAGCCGCCGCACGAGAGGCATCGCCCCGCGCTCCAGAGGACCTGCGGCGCCGGCGCGATCCCCTCGGGGTTGTGGCACCAGGGGCAGCGGAGCGGGCAGCCCTTCAGGAAGACGGTCGTCCGGATGCCGGGCCCGTCGTGAAACGAGCCCCGCTGCACGTTGAAGATCGTCCCGCGCGCCTCGCTCCCGACAGCGGCCATCGCTCCCTCGCGGGGGAATCGTGCGGCGGCCGTCCCCGCCGCGTCTTGTACGATTCCCCCGGGTCCCGCAGTGCCTTCCGCACAACGCTCCCGCAGCGCCCCGGAGGCGTCGCCCGGCGCGCTCGACGCGCTCCTGGCCTCCGCCGGCTTCGCCCTCGACCTCCTCGACGGGCTCCCTGAGGTCGTCTTCTTCGCGAAGGACGCCGAGGGGCGCTATCGGGCCGTGAACGAGACGCTCGTGCGGAGGCTCGGGAAGCGAACGAAGCGGGACCTCCTCGGGCGGACGGCCCGCGACCTCTTCCCGGCTCCGCTCGGAGAGCGCTACCTCGAGCAGGACCTCGCCGTCTGCCGGACGGGGCGCCCCGTCGAGGACCTCCTCGAGCTCCACCTCTACCCCGACGGGCGCGAAGGGTGGTGCGTGACGACGAAGCTCCCGCTCCGCGACGGCGCGGGTCGGCTCGTCGGCCTCGCCGGGACCTCGCGCGACGTGCGGCCCCCGGACGTCCTCGACGACTCGGTCGAAGGGCTCGCCGAAGTGCTCTCCGAGCTCCACGAAGACCCGGGCGGACCGCACCGCGTGGAAGAGCTCGCCCGGAAGGCGGGTCTCTCTCCGGCCCGCTTCTCCCGGCGCACCCGCGCCCTCTTCGGCCTCTCTCCCTCGCAGCTCGTCGTCAAGGTGCGGATCGACGCGGCCCGGAGGATGCTCCTCGACCGGAAGACCCCGATCGCCGGCGTCGCCCTCGCCTGCGGCTACTGCGACCAGAGCGCCTTCGCGCGCCAGTTCAAGGCGGTGACCGGCCTGACGCCCGCACAGTACCGCGGGGTGGCTTGACAACTCTGCGTTGCAGAGTAACCTCCCCGCCGTGGACGTCCCCCAGGCTCTCGAGAGGATCGAGGAGATCCACGCGCAGATCGCCAAGGGGGAAGTCTTCCGCGGCTACCGCCCCGTCCCGGTCGCCCTCGCGGGGGTCGTCGGTC
>JBDIBE010000039.1:0-14456 GCA_039812785.1 Thermoanaerobaculia bacterium
AAGGACTTACGGGCCGCGGCAACGCGGCCCTTCTTCCTTCTTGTCCACACTTCTGTCCACGACAGTCTTGTGGTCGGGAGTTCGGGGCGGTCTCAACGCCGTTGATTGCCGGGTCGGGTGCGCGATGAGGGGAGCGCGAGAGCCCGACCGGTGCCTGATACGATTTCCGCAGAGGATGACGTGACGGAGCTGATCGAGGTGCACCAGGCGGCGCTCGCCGAGCTCTGCAGGCGGTTCGGCGTCGATCGGCTCTACGTCTTCGGGTCGGCCGCCTCGGGAGACCTTCGGCCCTCCAGCGACGTCGATCTCGTGGTCTCCATGGCGGACCGCCTGCCGACCGGCACGTACGCGGACCGGTTCCTCGACTTCGCGGAGGCCGTCGAAGCCTTGCTGGGTCGCCGAGTGGACCTGGTCTCCGAGCAGGCGATCCGGAACCCCTTCTTCCGCCGCGAAGTCGAGGCGACCCGTCAGCTGGTGTATGGACAACCGCTCGAAAAAGCTGCTGTTTGACGTCCTCTCCGCGGGGCGGAGCATCGCCGGGTGGTGCCGCGGTCGTTCGTTCGGAGAGTACGAGGATGATCGGCAGCTTCGAAGGGCCGTCGAGAGGGAGTTCGAGGTGATCGGCGAGGCGCTCAGCCGCCTGGAGAAGGGCGATCCGGAGACGGCTGCCGGCATCGAAGATCTCCGCCGGATCGTGGGCTTCCGGAACCGGATCATCCACGGCTACGACACGATCGACGATGCGACGGTGTGGGGCGTGATCGAGGGCTATCTTCCGAGGCTCATCGAGCAGGTGAGCGATCTCCTCGAACAGGCCGGCGAGCGCGTCTGAGGGCCGTGGCGGCCGGGATCGCGTGGAAGCCGGACAGCTGTCCACACAAGTGTCCACATTCGCCGGACCCGTCGGTATCCTCGCGACTCTCTCGGTACCCCGGAAACACCGACGTCGAACGGTCTTAAGTTGATAGCAATGAATGGGTTCGACTGTTCACAGAGCCCTGCGGCACCCTTGGGCGCCCGGAGTCTCCCAGGTGCGAAAATGCCTTGATCCGGCATCGCACTCTAGAGGTCGGGAGTTCGATCCTCCTCAGCTCCACCATTCATTCGAAAAGACTTGGCGCCCCACCCGGGGCGCTTTGCTTTTCCGGGGGAGCCGCGGGGCGAGCCGTCTTCGCCGCCGTCCGCCGGGCCCGGGAATAGACTGCCCGATGGCTCGGGCGGCGCCGCCCTCCAGGCGGAATCGACCGTCGAGCGATGGAGGGCGAATGAATCGATCCGTCGTCGTCCCGCTGGTGCTCCTTGCCGCGGCGCCCGTCGCGTGGTCCCAGGGGGGCGGAGGGCTTCCGGCCCCCGCGGCGGCGCAGAGCCCCCGGGCCCGCCTCTCGGCGCAGGAGCAGAGCCTCGTCTCCGCGTCGCGGCTCGGCTCGTTCCTCTCGGCGATGCAGGCGGACCGGTTCCAGGTGACCCCGGGCGTGATGTACCTCCCCAGCATCGTCGAGCTCGCGTGCCAGGGGATCGCCCCCTCCTGCAACGGCAACAACAACACGAACCCCTACCTCGTGGCGGTCGTCCCGAAGGCGGGACAGGTGATCGCCCCGGAAGACGTCCCGAAGTACCTCAACTTCCAGATGCGCCGGGACGAGGCCGTCGTCCTCGTCGGCCGGACGCCGCCTCCGGTGGCGTACTTCAGCTTCACGGGCTTCATCCTGAACCGGTACTTCGAGAGCGAGGGGATCCGGCGGAAGGTCTTCGCGAGCGCCGTGGACCCTCACAACATGCTGACGCTGAAGACGAGCGGCAGGGCCTCGGGCGACCCGTACGACCGCGCCTTCGTCCTCGTCGTCGCCTCGGACAAGGGGACCCGGAAACGGGTCCACGACGCCCTCGAGAAGGCCGGCTACCCCGGGTCGATCGTGAACGACCTCGTCTACTCGCCGAACCTCGCGAGGATGAGCTCGAAGGAGAACGGCGACGCCGACGAGCTGAAGGACGACGACTTCGTCATCCTCGAGCGCTTCGCGCTCTGGGAGTACGGCTACGAGGAGGCCGGGAGCGACTACCTCCACGACCCGCCCGTCAACGTCTTCCGCCTCACGCCGAACCCGAGGACCGCGAAGGCGGACTACGTGGCGCTGCCGGTCGAGAAGATCCGTCCGCGCGGGACGGGGCTGACGGAGATGGACCTCCTCCCGGAGGTGGAGGCGCTCCGCGACGCGATCGTCGCGAGGAACCCGGGGATGAAGGCCGAGGAGCTCCGCCCGGCGACCTGGCTCGAGGAGAGCTTCGTCGCCCTCCAGAAGGAGACGGACGTCCTCGGGGAGAGCCGGGACACCGTCTACCTCCGCAACGCGGGGACCTTCCTCCTCGGCAAGGACGACTTCGTGATGGTCTACGGCGTGAACCACGAGAAGTCGGGGAAGGCCACCTACGCGGGCTTCACCGTCTACGACGAGTGCCGCGCCTGCCCCTACGCCGGGGGGAACAGCCGAAGCGTTTCGGGCAGCGCCCTCGACTACTTCCCGGCGGGCTCCGCCCCGGCGCACGTCTCGAGCCTCTACGCCTGGAAGCTGGCGCGCGAGTGCGGCTCGGACGTCCGCTGCACCGAGGTCCCCGAGGGCATCTGCTCCTCGGACCCGCCCGGGATCCCTCTCGACCGCGAGATGTTCGTCGGGTTCCGGGCGTACGTGGAGCCCTCGACGAAGGTCGGGCCCGCGTTCACGGAGGTCGTCTACGACCGGGTCCTGCGTTTCACGCCGAAGGCGCTCGAGATCGGCGGCGTGACGGTGACGGCGGAGGGCGCGACTCAGCCCGGCGCCCTCTTCCCGGCGGGGACGCTCGTCCATCTCCGGTTCCGCGTGACGGGGGTCGGCGAGGCTCCGGTCGCCTGGTCGGCCACCGTCAAGTGCGACGACGGGTGCGGCGAGTTCCTCCCCGCAGGGACGGGGACGCTCGCGACGGACGGGGAGGTCGACGTGCAGCTGAAGGTGCCCCCGGAGCAGCGGACGCTCCTCACCGTCTTCCTCGACGCGACGGACGGCAGGGGGCTGAACGCGAAGACGTACGGGCTCCAGATCCGGTACTACTGACGGGGCCCCGGCCCGGACCGGGGACGGGGCGGGCCGGCGGCAGGCCCGGACCGCGGCTCCCGCCGCGGTCCGGGCCCGGCCCCGCTCAGAACGTCGCCGACGCCCCGAACGAGAAGGTCCGCCCCGCGCCGGGGAAGCCCGCCTCGCTCTCGTAGTCCTCGTCGAGGAGGTTTCGGCCGGAGACGTAGAGCCTCACGCCCTTCACGACCTCCTGCGTCACCTTCGCCCCGAGGAGGAAGTAGCCGTCCACCTCCTTGACCGGGTCGGTCGGGTAGGAGACGGTGGGGAGGCTCGAGTACATCGACCCGAGCCAGATCGCGTCGAGGTCGAGGAGCGTCCTCGGGCCCGGCACCGTGTACGAGGCGAAGAAGCCCGCCTTGTGCCTCGGGACGTTCGTGACGTCGTCCGTCACGCGTACGGCGCTCGCGTCCTTCGCGTCGACGAAGGTGTAGTCGGCCCGGAGCGTGAGGCCCGGGAGCGGCGTCGCCTCGGCAGCGACCTCGAAGCCGGCCATCTTCACCTCGCCGACGTTCTGGTAGGCGTTCGTCGCGCTCGAGCCGTTCCGCGTGATCATGTCGGTCACGTCGTAGTAGAAGCCGCCGAGCCCGAGGCGCAGGCCGGCGCCGACGGGGCGCGAGACGCTCGCCGTCGTGTTGAGGCTCCGCTCCGACTTCAGGCCCGTGTTCCCGCTCTTGGAGGAATAGAGCTGCGAGAGCGTGGGGAAGCGCCCCTTCCTCGCGACCGCGGCGTTCACGACGGTGCCGGAGGAGGAGCGCCAGACGAGCCCGGCCATCGGGTTGACCTGGTCGTCGCTCGGGGTCGCGAGGGCGTCCTGCCTCACGAAGTCGCCCGTCGTCCCGTCGGTGACGTTCCGCTCCGCGTCCGAGACGTCGAACCAGTCGTACGAGACGCCCGCGACGGCCGAGAGCTCCTTCGTGAAGGCGAAGGTGTCCTCGGCGCCGACGGAGCCCGTCGTCGCGCTCGACTCGGCGAACGGCAGGTAGGCGTCGTCGCGCTCGCGGTGCGTGTCGTCCTTCAGGTGGAAGGAGGCGCGGAGCGTGTTCGCGGAGGACGACTGCCAGTCGGCGAGGAGCGAGGCGCCGCCGAGGGAGTCGTCGTAGCGGCTGACGGCGATCTTCTCCCTGTACGCCTGGTCCTTGTACGACTCGTAGTCGTCGGTGTGCTCGTGCCAGAAGCCCTTGAGCTTCAGCGTGAGGCTCGGCGCGAGCTCGTGCTTCGCGTCGAGGTCGACGCCGAGGTCGCGGTACGTGGGGACCCGCGCGAACTGCGAGAAGGCGGGGCGCTTCAGGAAGACCTGGACGGCGTCCGTCGCCGGGGGGGCGCCCTTGTCGCGGTCGAAGTAGTGGACGTTCAGGAAGACGGCCGTCGCGGCCGAGGGCTCCCAGCCGAGCTTCGCCCAGGCGTTCAGCTGCCTGGCGTCGGAGTTCTCGCGGCTCCCGCCGTCCTCGAGGACCGCCGGCGTGTTCTTCGTCGGGTTCTTCTGCTGGATGACGCCGAGCTTCGGCTGGTACGAGCGCGACACGGGGGTCCCGTCGCTCGTCTGGCCCGAGACGTTGAGCCAGTAGCTGAGCGCGCCGTCCTTCGCCCCGTGCGTCGCGACGAAGCGGCCCGTCGAGTAGTCGCCCCCTTCCAGGAGGAGCTCGGTGAAGGGCTTCGCGCCCGCGGTCCTGCTGATGATGTTGATCGTGCCGCCGAGGGCGTTCGCGCCGCCGAGGACCGAAGCGGAGCCCTTCGTGACCTCGATCCGCGCGACGTTGTCCGTCGGGATCTGCGCGAGGTCGAGCTTGCCGTAGTTCGCCTCGTAGTAGGGCACGCCGTCGATGAGCACCTGGACGCGGCTCTGGTCGAAGCCGTGGACGTAGACGGTCGGCTCGTTCTTCCGGCCCGTCGAGACGCGGAGCCCGGGGACGGCGGCGAGCGCCTCGGCGACGTTCTTCGCGTTGCGGGCGGCGATCTGCTCGGCCGTCACGGCGACGGTGAGGGCCGTCTCGTCCACGGCCTCGGCCTCGGCCGTCACGGTGACGCGGGCGAGGGCGTAGGCCTCGTAGCCGGGCTCCGGGGGCTGCGGCTCCTCGGCCCCGGCGGGGAAGGCGCAGAGCGCGGCGCAGGCGGCGCCTGCGAGAAGGAGTCGAATGGCCTTGATCACGGGTCCTCCGTTCGGTGACGGCGCCGGGCCCGCCCCTTCGGTTCCCGCCGGGAACCTGAGAGACTGGCGGACGGCCGGGGATGTGACGTGAAGGGGTCGACGCGGAAGCCGGAGAAGGGGGCGGCGCCGGGGGCGGCGGTCCTGAAGCCGCGGCTCCGCGTCGTGCGCGACGGGGAGGTCCTCCTCGGGCCGGGGATGGCGCAGCTCCTCGAGGCGATCGGCCGCACGGGGAGCCTCCGCGTCGCCGCGGGCGAGCTCGAGATGTCCTACATGCACGCGTGGGGGCTCGTGAAGACGATGAACCGCGCCTTCCGCGACCCGCTCGTCGCCCTTTCGCGCGGGGGCGCCGCCCACGGGGGCGCCCGCCTCACGGGGCGGGGGGAGGAGGTCCTCGCGCTCTACGGCGAGATGGAGGCCGGCGCGCGGCGCGCGCTGGAGGGCCGGTGGCGGCGCCTGAAGCGCCTCCTCTCCTGAGCCCCGGGGTCCCTTCGGCCTCTGTGCGACGTCGCCCAAACCGATCTATTCTAGAGGATATATCGGGGTCCCCGCGAGACGGGGAATTCCGAAGGGCGCTACCCTTCCCGGCGCCGATGCGCCCTCGCCCGCCGCTCCTCCCGCTCCTCCTCGTCCCGGCCCTCCTCCTCCCGTCGGCGGCCGCGCCCGCGGCCCCTCTCCGCGTCGTCGACGCCCGGGGCCGGACGGTCGCGTTCGAGGCGCTCCCGAAGCGGATCGCCGTCGCCGGCCGGGCCGTCAGCCTCATCGCGAACACCCTCTATCTCTTCCCCGAGGCGCCGGCCCGCGTCGTCGCCATTCCCGACTCGACCCAGCAGGCCTCCGCCGCCTTCCTCTCGCTCCTCGACCCGGGCCTCGCCGCCAAGGCGCTCCCCGGCGGCGCGGGCGCCGGGCCCGAGCAGGTCGCCCCGTACCGGCCCGACGCCGTCGTCCTGAAGAGCTCCTCGGCCGAGAAGCTCGGCGAGCCGCTCGAGCGGCTCGGCCTGCCGGTCGTCTACGTCAACGGCGAGTCGCCCGAGCGCTTCCTCGCCGACGTCGCGCTCCTCGGCCGCCTCTTCGGCAACGAGAAGCGCGCCGCGGAGATCGCCGCCTTCTACGCCGCGAAGGAGAAGCGGGTCCGCGACGCGCTCCGCGACCTCCCCGCGGCGAAGAGGCCGCGCGTCCTCTTCCTCACCGTCGCCACGCGGGGCGACGGCCGCGCCCTGAACGTCCCGCCGGCCGCCTGGCTCCAGACGCGCCTCGTCTCCGAGGCCGGCGGGACGCCGGTCGTCGACGAGGCCTTCCCGGGCGCCCGGACGGTGACGGCCGAGCAGGTCGCCGCCTGGAGGCCCGACCGGATCGTCGTCGCGCACTACCGCGGCGACTCCCGCGAGGCCGTCGCCGCGCTGAAGGCCGACCCGGTCTGGGCCGCGATGCCGGCGGTGAAGGCCGGGCGGATCCACGCCTTCCCCGGCGACTTCTACAGCTGGGACCAGCCCGACCCGCGCTGGATCCTCGGCGAGCTCTGGCTCGCGAAGACGATCCACCCCGACCGCTTCGCCGGTCTCGACCCGCGGGCCGAGCTCCTCGAGCTCTTCCGGACGCTCTACGGCCTCTCCGAGGAGACCGTGAAGGCGAAGATCGTCCCGGTCCTCACGGGCGACGTCCCCCGGTGAGCGCGCCCCGGCAGGGCCCGCCGCTCCTCCTCCTCGGCCTCGGGCTCGCCGCGCTCTTCGCGCTCTCCGTCTTCGTCGGGCGCTACCCCGCCCCCTTCTTCATGCCGCCGTCGCTCCTCGGGCAGGACGAGATCGCCTGGCGCCTCGTCGTGGCCCTCCGCCTGCCGCGCCTCGTCGCGGCCGTCGTCCTCGGCGCGACGCTCGCCGCCGCGGGGCTGACGATGCAGATGGTCTTCCGCAACCCGCTCGTCGAGCCGGGCTTCCTCGGCGTCTCGCAGGGGGCGGCCTTCGGCGCGGCGATCGGCATCGTCGCCCTCGGAGGACGCCCCGCCGTCGTCCAGGCGCTCGCCGCGGCCTGCGCCCTCGCCGGCCTCGGCCTCACGTGGCTCCTCGCGCGGGCCTTCCGCTTCGGCGGCAGCACGCTCCGGCTCGTCCTCGCGGGGATCGCCGTCTCCGCCCTCTTCTCCTCGGGCGTCGGCCTCCTCAAGCTCGTCGCCGACCCGCTCCGCCAGCTCCCCGAGATCACCTTCTGGCTGCTCGGCGGCCTCTTCGGCATCGGCTGGAAGCAGGTCCTCGGCCTCCTCCCGGTCGTCGTGCCCGCCCTGGCGGGGATCCTCCTCCTCAGGTGGCGCCTCAACGTCCTCTCCCTCGCCGACGAGACGGCCTTCGCCCTCGGCGTCGCCGTCCGCCGCGAGCGGGCGCTCCTCCTCCTCCTCTCCGTCGCGGCGACGGCGGCCGTCGTCTCGGTCTCGGGGATGGTCGGCTGGGTCGGCCTCATCACGCCGCACGTCGCGCGCCGCCTCCACGGGGCCGACGCGCGCCGCGCGCTCCCCGGCGCGATGCTCCTCGGGGCGATCGTCGTCGTCGCCTGCGACGACCTCGCGCGGACGCTCGTCGCGGCCGAGATCCCGCTCGGCATCGTCACGTCGCTCGTCGGCGCCGCGGCCTTTGCCGTGGTGATGATCCGGCCGTCCGTCCGGGGGCGGGCGTGAGCGGCGCGCGTGTCGACGTCGCGAAGGTGTCGTTCCGGTACGAGCCGGAGGGCGAGGCGGTCCTCGCGGGGCTCGACCTCCACGTCCCCGCGGGATCGACGACGGCGCTCCTCGGCCCGAACGGCGCGGGGAAGTCGACGCTCCTCTTCGTCCTCCTCGGCTGGAGGCGCCCGCAGGAGGGGACGGTCGAGGTGGACGGCCGCCCCGTCGGGCACGGCCCGAGGGCGAAGGGCTCCGTCGCCCTCGTCCCGCAGAGCGAGCACGTCCCGTTCGACTTCTCCCTCCTCGAGTACGTGCTCCTCGGGCGCGCGCCGCACCTCACCCCGTTCGAGGCTCCCGGCCCGCGCGACGTCGCGGTCGCCCTCGAGGCGCTCGCCGCCGTCGGCCTCGAGGCGCTCGCCGCGCGCCCCGTCCCGGCCCTCAGCGGCGGGCAGAAGCAGCTCGCGATGATCGCGCAGGCGCTCGCGCAGGAGCCGCGCCTCCTCCTCCTCGACGAGCCCTTCTCGCACCTCGACCTCGGGAACGTCGTGCGCGTCGAGGGGATCCTCCGCCGCCTCGCGGCCGGGGGCCTCACGATCCTCTTCACGACGCACGACCCGAACCTCGCGCTCGACCTCGCCGACCGCGTCGCCGTCCTCCGCGGCGGCCGCATCGCGGGCCTCGGCGCGCCGCGCGAGGTCCTGACGGCGGAGATGCTCGCGGGGACGTTCGGCGTGCCGGCGGAGGTCGTCGTCGTCGAGGGGCGGCCGATCGTCGTCTCGCCGCGATCCCCGTCGTCCCGCTGAGGCCGTCAGCCCGCGTTCGGCTCCAGCTCGCGCAGGAGGCTCTCGTATTCGAACTGCCCGGCGAGCTCGCGGACGAGGCGCGCCGCCTCGGCATCGCGCTCCGCGAGGCGGCCCGCGAGGGACTCGATCTCCTCGGCGTCGGCCCTTTCGACCGCGGCGTGCAGGGCCGCCCGCAGGTCGGCCGGGACCCGCCGGGCGAGCCCCGCCTCCGGAGCGGGCCGGGGCGTCGGTCGTGTCCCGGACGGAGGCGTCCGGGGCGCTCCGGGAGCGGAGGCGACCGCCCGTTCCGTCCACGGGAGCGTCAGCGTGAAGCACGTCCCCGCGCCGGGCGTGCTCTCCACGGCGATCGTTCCGCCGAGCAGCTCCGTGAGCCGCTTCACGAGGGCGAGCCCGAGGCCGACGCCGCCGTAGGCCCGCTCGGTCCTTCCGTCGAGCTGGACGAAGGAGCTGAAGAGCCGGCCGACGTCCTCGGCGGCGATGCCGATGCCCGTGTCGCGGACGGAGATCCTCGCGACGCCGGCGTCCTCGTCGCCGCTCGCGGTCACCTCGATCCGTCCCCCCGGCGGAGTGAACTTCACGGCGTTGCTCAGCAGGCACCCCAGCAGCTGGGCGAGGCGTGCGGCGTCCGTCGAGAGGACGAGGCCGTCCGGCTCGACCGCGACGACGAGCTCCTGCCCCTTCTCCGCGGCCGCCGCCCGGAGCTTCCTCGCGGCCCCCGCGACGACGTCGGCCGCGAGGATCCGCTCGCTCTCGGCCCTCACGCGGCCGGCGTCGAGGCGGGCGACGTCGAGGATCTCGTCCACCAGCTCCTGGAGCCGCCGCCCGCTCGTCCCGATGCTCTCGACGTGCCGGCGGGCATCGGGCGAGAGGGCGCCGTCCGGCTGCGCGCAGAGGTGCTCCGCGGTCCCGACGATCGCCGTGAGCGGCGTCCGCATCTCGTGGCTCAGGCTCGCGAGGAACTCGTCCTTCATCCGCGCCGCCTTCGCGAGCTCGACGTTCGCGGAGGCGAGGCGGTCGCGGGCCGCGCGGAGCTCGTCCTCGGCCTCCCTCCGCGCCGTCACGTCCGTGTGGACTCCGAGGACGCGGAGCGGGCGTCCGGCCGCGTCGCGGCCGAGGGCGACGGCGCGCGAGAGAATCCAGCGGTAGCCGCCGCCCCGGCATCGGAGCCGGTGCTCGAACGCGTACTCCGGGCTCCTCCCGTCGAAGTAGCGTTCCACGAGGTCGAGGACGCGGGCCCGGTCGTCGGGGTGAATCCTCGACTCCCACTCCTCGAGCCGGTTCGGGACCTCGTCGTCGGAGTAGCCGAGCATCTCCTTCCAGCGCTTCGAGTAGAAGACCTCTCCCGTGGGGGGCCTCCAGTCCCAGATGCCGTCGCCCGCCCCTTCGAGCGCGAACTGCCAGCGCTGCTCGGCCTCCCGGAGCTCGGCCGTCCGCTCCGCGACGAGCTCCTCGAGATGGTCGCGATGCCGTTTCAGATCGGTCTCCGCCTCCACCGCCTCGGTGACGTCGCGAAGGACGGCGTGGAACTCGGCGATCCCGCCCGTCGCCGCGTCCCGGATCGCCCGGGTGCTCCTCTCGACCCAGATCACGCGGCCGTCCTTCCGGCGGATCCGGAAGCGGGCCTCGACGTACTCCTCGCCCGAGGCGTGCCGGGCCATCGCGCGCTCGAGGACGGGAAGGTCCTCGGGGACGACGAGGAGCGCGGAGACGCTCCTTCCGACGAGCTCCTCCGGAGCGTAGCCGTCCAGGGTGAGCGAGGCGGGGGAGACGTACCGGATGACGCCGTCGGCGCCGATCACGGAGACGAGCTCCGCCGCGTTCTCGGCGAGGAGCCGGTACTTCGCCTCGGAGGCCCGGAGCGCGGCCTCCGCCTCGTGCCTCTCGGTGACGTCCTGGAAGGAGCCGAGGACCGTGACCGGGACGCTCCTTTCGAACAGGGCGTGCCCCCTGGCCCGGACCCAGCGAACGTTCCCGCGGGCGGTCACGATCCGGAGCTCCAGGTCGAACGGCTCGGCCTTCTCGACGGCGCGGCGCACGGCCTCGGCGATCGCCGGCCGGTCGTCGGGATGGTAGAAGTCGATCGCGGCCGCGACGTCGGGGACGAAGCCTTCCGGGACCCCGTGGATCCTCCTCGTCTCCTCCGTCCACTCCAGCCGGTTCGCCACGAGGTCGAGCGACCATCCGCCGACCTTCGCCACCCGGCCCGTCTCGGAGAGGAGGCGCTCGCTCCGCGCCAGCCGCTTCCGGGCGCGCCCGGCCGCCTCGCCGATCCAGGAGACGGCGAGGCCGCCGGCGACGAAGACGGCGAGGGCGAGCCATTCCCCGAGCCGGGGAGCCTCCGTCGAGAGCCAGCTCATCGCGGTGAGGCCCGACAGGACCGTCGCGAGGGCGCCGGAGAGGAGCCCTCCGAGGACGGCCGAGAGGACGACGGCGAGGAAGAGGGCCACGAAGGTCGTGTGGGCGCCGAGAGGCGTCAGGACCCGCGACTGGAGCGCAGCTCCCATCGCGACGAAGGCGACCGGCAGCAGAACGCGCGCCCACGGACGCTCCATCCAGCCGCTCCGCTCCATCCGCGGCCCCTTCCCCGTCGGCGGTTCCGTGGCGGCCCCGCCGCGCGCGGGACGCATCCGGCGACCTCGCTCGGATCCGGACGGAGAAATTCTAGCCCCGCGCGCCGGCCGTGGAGGCCGCCCCCTCGCCGGACGACGCCGGATCGGACGCGGACGCTCGACCGGCTCGGGGCCGGTGCCCGGCCCTAGAATGACAGTTCGGGTCGCGCCTTCCGTGTCGACGGAGCGCGAAAGGAGCCCCCGGATGCTGACGGGGAGCCAGAGGGAGCTCTACGAGGCGGCGCTCGCGACGTCGATGGACGGAGTCGCGCTCATCGGCCCGGACAGCCGCTTCCGCGACGTGAACGAGGCCCTCTGCACGATGCTCGGGCGGGCGCGCGAGGAGATGCTCGGCCTCCGCCTCGCGGACGTCGGGACGAGCCTGCCCGCCGAGGCCGTCCTCCCGGCGATGGAGAGGATCCGCGCGAAGGGGAAGGACCGGTTCGAGTCCCGCTGGCTGAGGAAGGACGGCGCCCTCGTCGACGTCGAGATCCAGGTCGCGGTCGTCGAGGGGGACGAGCCCCTCTTCTTCGCCTTCGTCCGCGACGTCTCCGACCGCAAGGAGGCGGAAAGGGCGCTCCGTGCGAGCGAGGAGCGGCTCCGGATCGCGGCGGAGGCGTCGCGCCGTGGCGACGCCCTGCACCGCCTCTTCGCCGAGAACGCGGCCGAGGTCTTCTGGACGATCGACCTCGCGACGCTCCGGTTCACCTACGTCAGCCCGGGCGTCGAGCGGCACCGCGGCTACACGCCCGAGGAGGCGATGCGGCAGAAGGTCGAGGAGATCCTCACGCCCTCCTCGCTCGCGAAGGTCCGGGCGCTCCTCGCCGCCTACGCCGAAGCCGGGCGGCTTCCGGAGGGGGTCGTCGAGATCGAGGAGATCCGGAAGGACGGCTCGGTCGTAGCCACCGAGATGTCCGCGACGGTCGCCCCCGACGCTTCCGGGCGGCCGCAGATCGTCGGGGTGACGCGCGACGTCACGGAGCGCAAGCGGCGCGACAGGGAGCTGCGCGTCTTCGAGGCGGCCCTGGCGTCGGCCTCGTCGGGCCTCGTTCTCGCGGGCCTCGACGGGAGGATCACGTGGGCGAACCCCGCCTTCCTCGCGATGTGGGGCTTCCGGAAGGAAGAGGACGTCCTCGGCGCGTCCGTCGTCGACTTCTGGGCGGACCCGGGGGAGGCCCGCGGCGTCGCGGCGGCCGTCGTCGAGAAGGGGCTCTGGAAGGGCGAGCTCCTCGCGCGGAGGGAGGACGGCTCGACGTTCCGCGCCGGCGTCGTCACGGACCGGGTCCTCGACGCCGACGGCGCGCCGATCTGCGTCTTCGGGTCGTTCGAGGACGTGACCGAACGACGGCGCCTCGCGGAGACGCTGCGCCTCGAGAAGGAGCGGTTCGAGAGGGCCGCGTGGTCGGGCAAGGTCGCGATGTGGGACGCGGACCTCCGGACGGGGAGGCTCGAGGCGTCGGGCTACGCGCACCCGGAGCTTCCGTTCCGGCCCGGCGAGCCGATGACGATCGAGGGCTTCCTCTCGAGCCTCCACCCCGACGACCGTGCCGCGATGCAGAGGGCGATGGTGGAGCACCTCGAGAAGGGGACGCCGTTCGACGTCGAGGCGCGCGTGCGGAAGGTCGACGGCTCCTACCTCTGGATCCGGGATGTCGGCGCCGCGGTGAGGGACGGGAACGGCGTCCCCTGCGGCCTCTCCGGGGCGATCACGGATATCACCGAGATCAAGGAGGCCGAGGCGACGCTGAAGGCCTACCAGGCCCGCCTCGAGGAGGCGCAGGCGCTCGCGCACCTCGGAACCTGGGCGCTCGATCTCGCGACGGGCCGCCTCGAGTGGTCGCCCGAGATCTACCGGATCTTCGGGCTCGACCCGACGGTCACCCGCGTCTCCTACGAGACGTTCCTCGCGGCGATCCACCCCGACGACCGCGAGACGGTGCGCGAGGCCTTCGAGCGCTCCGTCGCCGAGCGGACGCCGTACGAGATCGAGCATCGCGTCGTCCACCCGGGTGGGACCGTCCGGCTCGTCCGCGAGCGCGGGCAGACCTTGTACGACGAGTCCGGACGCCCCCTTCGCTCGGTCGGCACGGTCCAGGACATCACGGAGCAGCGGCTCGCCCGCGAGGCCGAGAGCCTCGCCCGCGAGCGGGACGCCGCGGAGGCCGCGAACCGGGCCAAGAGCGCGTTCCTCGCGAGCATGTCGCACGAGATAAGGACGCCGATGAACGCGATCCTCGGCTTCGCGCAGCTCCTCCTCGGGAGCGCGGGGCTCTCGCCCCGCCAGCGGGAGCAGGCGGAGGCGATCCAGCGGGGAGGCGAGCACCTCCTCGGCCTCATCAACGACGTCCTCGAGATGTCGAAGATCGAGGCGGGGCGGGTGACGGTGACGCCGACGGAGACCGACCTCCACGCCCTCGCCTCCGACGTCGAGGCGACGTTCCGGCTGAAGGCGCGCGAGAAGGGGCTTGCGCTCGAGGTCGTCCGCGCGGGCGATCTGCCGCGCCACGTCGTGGCCGACGAGAAGAAGCTCCGCCAGATCGTCTTCAACCTCGCGGGGAACGCCGTGAAGTTCACCGGGAAGGGGGTCGTGAAGGTCCGGTTCCGCGCCGTGCCGGAGGGCGGGGCTCGCGCGCTTCTCCGGGTCGTTGTCGAGGACACGGGGCCGGGAATCGCGGAAGAGGAGCTCCCGCGCCTCTTCCAGAGGTTCGAGCAGACGAGGACGGGGCGGGAGGCGGGCGGCGGGACCGGCCTCGGCCTCGCCATCAGCCGGGCGTTCGCGCGGATGATGGGAGGCGACGTCTCGGTGACGAGCCGTGTCGGCGAGGGGAGCGCCTTCACGCTCTCGCTGCCGGTCACGGTCGCGGCGCTTCCGGCCGGGGCCGGCCGCGTCGAGGTCCGCCGCGTCGCCGGCCTCCCGCCGGGGGAGTCGCGCCGCCGAATCCTCGTCGTCGACGACGTCTCCGAGAACCGCGAGCTCCTCCGCCAGATGCTCGGCCGGGTCGGCTTCGAGGTCGAGACCGCGAACGACAGGGAGAAGGCCCTGGCACGCCTCGAGGCCTGGAGGCCGCACCTCGTCCTGATGGACCTCAAGATGCCCGGGATGAACGGCCTCGAGGCGATGCGGGCCATCCGCGCGACGGAGGAGGTCGC
>JBDIBE010000040.1:0-14439 GCA_039812785.1 Thermoanaerobaculia bacterium
GAGGAGGCCGGAGGAGGCGCTCCGCCGCGTCGCCCCCGCGCTCGCCGCCGGGCTCGTCGTCGGCGTCGCGACGGAGACGAGCGGGGGAACGCGCGTCTCCCTCGTCCGGCTCGGCGCCGCCTCCGCGGAGCTGCGGACGGCGGGGCGGGTCGTCTCCCTCCTCGGCGCGCCGCGAGGGGCGGGCGTCCCCTTCCTCGCGCCGGGCGCGCGGGGCCTCGAGGAGCTGGGCCGGCTCGAGACCGCTCCACCCGTGACGCTCGCCCCCGGCGACGCGCTCCTCCTCGCCACGCCCGCCGTCGCGAAGTCCTCGCCCGGGGCCTGGTCCGCCCTCGCGAGCCTCGGCGCCGCCTTTCCGGACGGCCTCTCCGCGGGGGAGAGCGCCCGGGAGCTCCTTCGCAAGGCGGAACGATGGGGCCTCGCGGAGCCGCCCCACTTCGCCGGCCCGCTCGCGATCGCGCTCCTCCTCTCCCGGTGAGCCCGGAGCCGCGCGGCGAGGTCTAGACTCCGCCGGTTGGAGGATCCCCGATGCGCCTCTCCCTCGCCGCGCTCCTCGCCGCGGCGCTCCTCGCCTCCGGCGGAGCCGTGAGCGCCGCCTCCCCCTCCCCGATCGACCCCGGCACGCTGAAGTCCGTGGAGGACGAGCTCGTCCGTCTCCACGGCGAGGCGGCCCGCCCCCGCGCCCGGCAGGGGCTCGCCCAGGCAGCGGCGCTCTGGCGCCCCGCGGACGGCGGCGCCGCCGCCTTCGCCGAGGTCGCGAAGGCCCACTTCCTCGCCGCCCCCGCCGAGCGCGACGCCTTCTTCGACCGGATGGAGAGGGTCCTCGAGTCGGTCGACGGGCACCTCCTCGAGGTCGTCCGCGACCTGCGCGAGCACTCCGACCTCGACCGGGGCGAGATCCTCGCCTTCGACGAGGTGATGGCCGGGTGGGACCCGTCGGCCCACGTGCTCGACGATCTCTTCGGCAACCGCCTCGCCTTCGCCGTCCTCCTCAACTTCCCGCTCACCACGCTCGAGGAGCGCCTCGCGAAGGGCCCCTCCTGGAGCCGCCGCGAGTGGGCCGAGGCGCGCCTCGCCGAGCGGTTCGGCAAGCGGGTCCCGGCCGACGTCAGCCAGGCCGTCGCCGAGGCCTCGGCCGACGCGGCCCGGTACGTCGCCGGCTACAACCTCCGCGTCCACCACCTCCTCGACGAGAAGGGGCGCCGCCTCTTCCCGGCCGGCAAGAGGCTCCTTTCGCACTGGAACCTCCGGGACGAGATCAAGGCCTGCTACGGCGACCCGAAGGACGGCCTCGCGAAGCAGCGCGCGATCGCGAAGGCGATGGAGAGGATCGTCACGCAGGAGATCCCGAAAGCGGCGATCGACTCCCCGTGGGTCGACTGGAACCCCTTCACGAACGCCGTGAAGGCGACGGACGCGCCGGAGCCGGGCGCGCCGCCGGCGCCGAAGGACCTCGTCGTCTCGGGCGCGCCCGAGGGGGACGCGCGCTACGCGAAGCTCCTCGAGACCTTCCGCGCGGCCCGGCTCGTCGACCCGTACTCGCCGTCGGCCCCGACGCACGTCGCCCGGAAGTTCGACGAGGACCGTCAGATCCCCGAGGCGCAGGTCCGGGCGATGCTCGAGGCGGTCCTCTCCTCGCCGGCCTTCGCCGAGACGGCGGCGCTCGTGAGGCAGCGGCTCGGGAGGCCGCTCGAGCCGTTCGACGTCTGGTACCCCGGCTTCCGCGACCGCGGCCCGTACACCGAGGCGCAGCTCGACGAGATCACCCGGAAGAGGTACCCGACGCCCGAGGCGTTCGGGAACGACGTTCCGCGGATCCTCCGCGCCCTCGGCTTCCCGGAGGCGACGGCGAAGGCGGTCGCGGCGAACGTCGTCGTCGACCCGGCCCGCGGCTCCGGGCACGCCTGGGGCGCGGCCCGGCGGGGCGACAAGGCCCACCTCCGGACGCGCGTCGCCGCGGACGGGATGGACTACAAGGGCTACAACATCGCCGTTCACGAGCTCGGGCACAACGTCGAGCAGACCTTCTCGCTGAACGACGTCGACCACACCCTCCTCGCGGGCGTCCCGAACACCGCCTTCACCGAGGCGATCGCCTTCGTCTTCCAGGAGCGCGACCTCGAGCTCCTCGGCCTCCCCGCGGGCGACGCGAAGGGCAAGGCCCTCGCCACGCTGAACACGTTCTGGGGGACGGCGGAGATCGCCGGCGTCGCCCTCGTCGACATGGCGGCCTGGCGGTGGATGTACGAGCACCCCGAGGCGACCCCGGCGGAGCTGAAGGCGGCGGTCCTCTCGTTCGCGAAGGGAGTCTGGAACCGCTGGTACGCCCCCGCGTTCGGGGTGAGGGACTCGCCGATCCTCGCGGTCTACTCCCACATGATCGACTCGTTCCTCTACCTCCCCGACTACCCGCTCGGGCACCTCATCGCCTTCCAGATCGAGCGGCACGTCGAGAAGGCGGGGTCGGTCGGGCCGGAGATCGAGCGGATGGCCCGGCAGGGGAGGCTCACCCCCGACCTCTGGATGAAGGGGGCGGTCGGGGCGCCCGTCGGACCGGAGGCGCTCCTCGCGGCGACGCGGGAGGCGCTCGACGAGGCCAGGAAGGGGCGCTGAGGGCGCCGGGGGCGCGCGCGGGGACGGCCCCGGAAGGGCCGTCCCGCGCGCCGCGGTGTACGATGCCCGATGGCCCGGGCGCGCCGATCCCGGCGGCGGGACGGCGCGCCCGGAGCCGGTCGGACCATGCGCTGGCCCAAGCGGCTCTCCCAGCAGCTCATCCTCTCGCTCACGGTCGTCGTGTCGCTCGTCGTCGTCGCCAACGGCGTCATCGCCGTCCGCTCGGCCGACACGCAGCTGCAGGCGACGATGCTCCAGAACGTCGACCAGATCTCCGGGGCGATCGCGAGCGCGACCTGGCACGCGATGCTCGCCGACAACCGCGAGTCGGCCTACCAGGTGATGCAGACGATCGCGGCCAAGCAGGGGATCCGGAGGGTCCGGATCTACAACAAGGAGGGGCGCGTCATGTTCTCGACGCCTCCCTCTCCGGAGAAGGTCGTCGACAAGAAGGCCGAGGCCTGCTTCCTCTGCCACGCCTCGGAGCAGCCCCTCGTGCGGGTCGACGCCCCGACGCGCGCCCGGGTCGTCCACCGCCCCGACGGCGGACGGACGCTCGCCATGGTCACCCCGATCTACAACGAGCCGGCGTGCAGCAACGCCTCCTGCCACGCGCACCCGGAGACGCAGAACGTCCTCGGCGTCCTCGACGTCGGCCTCGACATGAAGCTCGTCGACGAGCAGGTCCGCCGGATCGAGCTCCGGACGGCCTTCTTCACCTCCCTCGCCGTCCTCCTCGTCGGCGTCTGCGCCGCCGTCTTCACGCGGCGGTTCGTGGCGAAGCCCCTCGCGCGCCTGACCGACGCCACGCGGCACGTCGCCGAGATGCAGCTCGACCGGCCGATCGCCCTCACGTCGAGCGAGGAGCTCTCCGACCTCGCCCGCTCGTTCAACGAGATGCGGCGCCGGCTCTCCGTCGCGATGGACGAGCTGAACGCCCTGACGCGCGGGCTCGAGGAGAAGGTCGAGGAGCGGACAGAGCAGCTGAAGGTCGCGCAGCAGAAGCTGATGCAGGCCGACCGCCTCGCCGCGCGCGGCCAGCTCGCCGCGAGCGTCGCGCACGAGATCAACAACCCGCTCTCGGGCGTCCTCAACCTCTCGATGCTCATGCAGAGGATCCTGAAGGAGGACGGCATCCCGAAGGGGCGCGAGGCCGAGTTCCGGAAGTACCTCGACCAGGTCGTCGCCGAGACCTCGCGGACGGGGCGGATCGTCTCCGACCTCCTCGCGTTCTCGCGGCGGGGGACCCCGCAGCAGGTCGAGGTCGACCTGAACGCGATCGTCGGGCGGACGCTCTCCCTCGTCTCCCACAAGCTCAAGCTGATGAGCGTCGAGGCCGAGTGCGCGCTCGACGCGGCGCTCCCGCACCTCCTCGCCGACGGCTCGCAGCTCCAGCAGGTCGTCATGAACCTCGTCCTGAACGGGGCCGAGGCGACGCGGAAGAAGGGGGCGGGGCGGCTGCGCGTCTCGACGCGCGCCACGGAGCGGAAGCAGGAGGTCGTCCTCGAGGTGAGGGACGACGGCGAGGGGATGTCGCCCGAGCTGAAGGAGCGGATCTTCGAGCCGTTCTTCACGACGAAGGACGAGGGGAAGGGGGTCGGCCTCGGCCTCGCCGTCGTCTACGGGATCGTGCAGGCCCACGGCGGCGACATCGAGGTCGAGAGCACGCCCGGGAAGGGGACCCTCTTCCGCGTCACGCTCCCCGTCCGCACGGCCGGGGCCGCGTGAGCCGGGTCGCCGTGGTCGCGATCGGCGCCCCCGACGACGAGCTCCTCGCCTCCGTCGAGGGGGCCGTGGCGGCGGCCTTCGGGCGCCCCGTCGAGCGCCTCGCACCGCTCCCCGAGCCGCCCGGCGCGCTCGACGCCGCCCGCGGCCAGTGGAGCGCCCCGGAGATGCTCCTCGCGCTCCTGAAGGCTCGGCCCCCGGCCGCCGAGAGGATCCTCGGCGTGACGGCGCGGGACCTCTTCGTCCCGGTCCTCAGCTTCGTCTTCGGCCAGGCGCAGATGGACGGCCCGACCGCCGTCATCTCGACCGCCCGGATCTCCCAGGCCTTCTCCGGCCTTCCGGAGGACCGGCCCCTCCTCCTTCAGCGCGCGCGCAAGGAGGCGCTCCACGAGCTCGGCCACACGTTCGGGCTCGTCCACTGCCCCGACTCGTCCTGCCCGATGTCCCTCTCGGTGGGCGTCGTGCAGGTCGACCGGAAGGGCGAGTCGTTCTGCGCCGCCTGCGCGGCGCTCGTCAAGGAAAAGACCCCGGCCTCGCCGCCGGGAGGGAGGCTTCCATGAAGGCGACGTGGCGGATCCTCGTCATCGACGACGAGGCGGTCATGCGCGAGTCGCTCGCGGCCTGGCTCCGCGAGGACGGCTACGAGGTCGACACCGCGGCCTCGGGCCGCGAGGGGATCGAGAAGGCCAGGGGAGCCGACTACGCCATCTACTTCGTCGACCTGAAGATGCCCGGCGGCATCGACGGCATCGAGACGATGATGGAGGTGAAGAAGCTCCGGCCCGACGCCTCGATCGTCATCATCACCGCCTACGCGACCGTCGACACGGCGATCACGGCGATGAAGGAGGGCGCCCTCGAGTACATCGTCAAGCCGTGCAACCCGCAGGAGATCTCGCTCCTCGTCACCCGCATCATCAAGGTGCGGAAGCTCGAGCGGGAGAACGAGATCCTCAGGAGGCGGCTCGCCGGGCGCTGGCGCTTCCAGGACCTCCTCTCGAAGAACCCGCGGATGCAGGAGATCTTCGCGCTCGTCAAGGACGTCGCGAGCCTCCCGAGCACCGTCCTCGTCACGGGCGAGAGCGGCACCGGCAAGGAGCTCGTCGCGCGCGCCCTGCACTTCTCGGGAGAGCGGGCCGGGAACGCCTTCGTCGGCGTCTCCTGCGCGGCCCTCTCCGAGTCGCTCCTCGAGTCCGAGCTCTTCGGCCACGAGAAGGGGGCCTTCACCGGGGCGAACGAGCGGCGGAAGGGGAAGTTCGAGCTCGCCGAGGGAGGGACGATCTTCCTCGACGAGATCGGCGACATCTCCCCGAAGGTCCAGGTCGACCTCCTCCGGGTCCTCCAGGAGCGGCGCTTCTTCCGCGTGGGCGGGAGCGAGGAGGTCGCCGTCGACGTGCGCGTCGTCGCCGCGACCCACGTCGACCTCGAGGAGGCCGTCCGCCAGGGGCGCTTCCGCGACGACCTCTTCTACCGCCTCCACGTCGTCGCGATCCACCTCCCGCCGCTCCGCGAGCGTCCCGAGGACGTGCCGCTCCTGGCGCGCTCGTTCCTCGAGCGCCTCTCGCACGAGCTCGGCCGCGAGGCGGAGGACTTCTCCGAGGGGGCGCTCAAGGCGCTCCTCGCGCACCGCTGGCCGGGGAACGTCCGCGAGCTCGAGAACGCCGTCGAGCGGGCGCTCGTCACCTCGAAGGGGCGCGTCCTGACCGAGGAGGACTTCGCCTTCCTCCGCCCCGTCTCCGAGGCGGCGCCGGGCTGGACCGTCCCGACGCACCTCCCGCTCGCCGACGTCGAGAGGGCCGTCATCGCCGCGACGCTGAAGCGGAACGACGGCAACGTGAAGGAGACCGCCGCCGTCCTCGGCATCGACCGCTCGACGCTGTACGACAAGCTGAAGAAGTACGGGATCGAGAGGGGCTGACGGGGCGCGGGAGGGCGGCGTGAAGACGATCGGGCTGATCGGGGGGATGAGCTGGGAGTCGACCGTCCCCTACTACCGGGAGATCAACGAGCGGGTGAAGCGGCGCCTCGGGGGGCTCCACTCCGCGCGCGTCGTCCTCTACAGCGTCGACTTCCACGACGTCGAGCTCCTCCAGCGCGAGGAGCGGTGGGACGAGGCGGGCGGGCTCCTCGCGGGCGCGGCGCGCGCCGTCGCGGCGGCGGGCGCGGAGCTCCTCGTCCTCTGCACGAACACGATGCACCTCGTCGCCCCGGCGATCGAGGCGGCGGTCCCGATCCCGCTCCTCCACATCGCGGACGCGACGGCGGCGGCGGTGAAGGGCGCGGGGGTCCGGACGGTCGGCCTCCTCGGGACGCGCTTCACCATGGAGCGCGATTTCTACCGGGCGAGGCTCGCGGAACGGCACGGCCTCGATGTCCTCGTCCCGCCGGAGGAGGACCGGGAGACCGTCCACCGCGTCATCTACGACGAGCTCTGCCTCGGCGTCGTCTCGGAGGCGTCCCGCGCGCGCTACCGCGAGGTGATCGGGCGCCTCGTCGCGCGCGGGGCAGGGGGGGTCGTCCTCGGCTGCACCGAGATCGCGATGCTCGTCTCCCCGGACGACTCCCCCGTCCCGGTCTTCGACACGGCGCTCCTCCACGCCGCGGCGGCCGTCGACGCCGCTCTCGCGGGACGTTGAAGGCCGGCGGCGAGGCGCGGTCGTCTCTATGATGGCGGGAGGAGGAGACGGACGATGAGGAAGTCCGGGAGCGGGATCGTCGCGCTCTGCGTGGCGGCGTCGATGGCGAGCGGGTCGGCGTCGGGCTCGGCGGCCTCGCAGGGGGCGGCGCAAGGCGCGGTGTCGGGAGCGGTCGGCGGCGTCGTCGCCGGCGCGCTCGGGGCGCTCATCTTCGGCGGGAACGCGGGGACGATCGCGGCGAGCGCGGTGATCGGCGCCGGGACGGGAGCGGCCGTCGGGGCGACGAGCGGCGCGATGGCCGACGCGGCGGCGAAGGACCGGAAGGAGGCCGCGGCGCAGCAGCAGGCGGCCGCGAAGCCGGTCTCGACCGGGCTGAAGCAGAAGCTCGACCCGCGGAACCTCTCGGCCGTCACGCTCCTCGCGCAGTGCCGGCAGGACGACGCCGTCGTCCTCGCGCGCCAGGCGTACGCGGAGGCGACGGAGAAGGACCAGAAGCTCTGGGCGCTCTTCATCGAGGCGGTCTCCCTCGAGGAGAAGGGGGACAAGGCCTCCGCCGCGTCCGTCTACCCCCGGATCGTCGAGACGGACCCGTCGCGCGGCACCGCCGAAAAGGCCCGCGCCGACGCCCTCGAGGGGCTCATCACGGTGCAGAAGGTGAGGAAGGAGCAGGGGCTCCCGCCGCTCTGCGGGGGGAAATAGCGCGCCCGGTCCCGTGCGCGAGGCCGGGCCGGCCGCCGGGGCGGACGAGGCGATCTCCCGGGCGCTTCAGGGGCCCGCCGCCGCCCGGCGCCCTCGCGGCGCGCCTTGCTGCCGAGGGGCCGAGTTCCTATCCTCGGCTCCGCCCGGACGCGACGACGTGAGCGGAACGACGCACCTCCACCCGCACGAGGGGACCGTGACGGCCGCGGACCGCGAGCGGGTCCTCGGACAGAAGGGGTGCGTCGTCTGGCTGACGGGCCTCTCGGGGGCGGGAAAGTCGACGGTCGCGCGCGGGCTCGAGTCCCGCCTCGCGGCGCTCCGCGTCGCCTGCTACGTCCTCGACGGGGACGGCCTGCGGACCGGGCTGAACGCGGACCTCGGGTTCTCGGAGGCGGACCGTCGGGAGAACGTGCGCCGGGCGGCCGAGGTCGCCTCGATCCTCCGGGACGCGGGCCTCGTCGCGATCGTCGCGCTCATCTCGCCCCACGCGGACGAGCGGGCGCGGGCGCGGGACCGTGCCGGCGCGGAGCGTTTCGTGGAGGTCTTCCTCGACGCCCCCCTCGAGGCCTGCGAGCGCCGGGACCCGAAGGGGCTCTACCGGAAGGCCCGCGCCGGGGAGATCCCGTCGTTCACGGGCGTCAGCGCGCCTTACGAGCGGCCGTCCCGCCCCGACCTCGTCCTCCGGACACACGAGGAGGACGCCCCGTCGAGCGTGAGCCGCGTCCTCGGCCTCCTCCGCGCGAGGGGCCTCGCTCCCGCGGAGCCCGCGTGACCTCCTACGTCCTCGACACCCTCGCCGCGCTCGAGGCCGAGAGCATCCACGTCCTGAGGGAGGCGGCGGCCCAGGCCCGGCGGCCGGTCCTCCTCTACTCGGTCGGGAAGGACTCCTCGGTCCTCCTGCACCTCGCCCGCAAGGCGTTCGCGCCGGCGCCGCTCCCGTTCCCGCTCCTCCACGTCGACACGACCTGGAAGTTCCGCGAGATGATCACGTTCCGCGACCGGACGGCGGCGGAGCTGGGGCTCCGGCTCCTCGTCCACACGAGCGCGCGGGGCCTCGCGGAGGGGATCCACCCGGTCGTGCACGGCGCGCAGCACTACACCCGGGTGATGAAGACGGAAGCGCTCAAGCAGGCGCTCGACCACTACGGCTTCGACGCCGCGATCGGCGGGGCGCGCCGCGACGAGGAGCGCTCGCGCGCCAAGGAGCGCGTCTTCTCGGTCCGCGACCGGCACCACCAGTGGGACCCGCGGCGCCAGCGCCCCGAGCTCTGGAACCTCTGGTCGGCGCGGGCCGGGCCGGACGAGACCGTGCGGGTCTTCCCCCTCTCGAGCTGGACCGAGCTCGACGTCTGGCTCTACGTCCTCGTCGAGAGGATCCCCGTGGTTCCCCTCTACTTCGCGGCTCCGCGGCCCGTCGTGGAGCGGGACGGGACGCTCCTGATGCTCGACGACGAGAGGATCGGCCTGCGCCCCGGCGAGGAGCGGACGACGCGGACCGTCCGCTTCCGGACGCTCGGCTGCTGGCCCCTCACCGGCGCCGTCGAGTCGAACGCGGCGACGGTGGAGGAGGTCGTCCTCGAGCTCCTCGCCGCGCGGCGCTCGGAGCGCCAGGGGCGCCTCATCGACCACGACGAGCCGGGCTCGATGGAGCTCAAGAAGCGGGAGGGCTACTTCTGAGCGCCCCGCTCGGCGGCTTCCTCGAGGCCTACCGCCGGAGGAGCCTCCTCCGCTTCCTCACGGCGGGCAGCGTCGACGACGGGAAGAGCACCCTCATCGGCCGGCTCCTCCACGACGCGGACGGGCTCTACGAGGACCAGCTCGAGACGGCCCGCGCCGACACGGAGCGGCTCGGGACGAGCGGCCTCCCGCTCGATTTCGCCCTCCTCGTCGACGGCCTGAAGGCCGAGCGCGAGCAGGGGATCACGATCGACGTCGCCTGGCGCTACTTCGGCACGCCGCGCCGGAAGTTCATCGTCGCCGACGCCCCGGGGCACGAGCAGTTCACCCGGAACATGGCGACCGCCGCCTCGACGTGCGACCTCGCCGTCCTCCTCGTCGACGCGCGGCTCGGCGTCTCGACGCAGACCCGGCGCCACGCCTTCATCGCGACCCTCCTCGGCGTGCGGCACCTCGCCGTCGCCGTCAACAAGATGGACCTCGTCGGCTGGGACCGGGCGGTCTTCGAGGCGATCCGGGAGGAGTTCGCCGGCTTCGCCGCCCGCCTCGAGACATCCGAGGTGACCTTCCTCCCCGTCTCCGCGCTCACGGGCGAGAACGTCGTCCGGCGGGGGGAGAGCGCTCCGTGGTACCAGGGGCCGCCGCTCCTCGAGCACCTCGAGAGCGTCCACGTCGCCTCGGACCGAAACCTCGTCGACCTGCGGTTCCCGGTCCAGTGCGTCCTCCGCTCTCCGGACGGCGGCCGCGCGTACGCCGGGACGATCGCCTCCGGCGTCGTTCGCGCGGGAGACGCCGTCGTCGTCCTTCCCGCGGGCCGGCCGGCCCGCGTCGCGAGGATCCTCGGGCCCTCCGGCGAGGTCCGGGAGGCCTTCGCGCCGATGGCCGTCGCCGTCCTGCTCGAGGGCGAGCCCGACGTGGGGCGCGGCGACGTCCTCTGCCATCCCGGCAACCTCACTTCCCTCTCCCGGGACCTCGAGGCGATGCTCGTCTGGATGGACGAGCGGCCTCTCGAGCCGGGCCGGACGTACGCTCTCCGGGCCGGCGCGGCCGTCTCCCCGGCCGCCGTCACCGACCTGCGCTACGCCGTCGACGTCGGGACGCTCCGGCGCGTTCCGGCGACGACGCTCGGGCCGAACGACGTCGGGCGCGCGGCCGTCTCCCTCACGGTGCAGGTGCCGCACGACCCGTACGCGCGCAACCGCGCGACGGGCGCCTTCGTCCTCGAGGACCCGGCGGACCACCGCACCGTCGCCGCCGGGATGGTCCTCGCGACCCTTCCCGAGAGGCGCGCGCCCCGGCCGGCGGGGCCGGCCAGGGCCTCGCTCGTCACGGCGGAGGAGCGGGCGCGCCTCCTCGGGCAGCGCCCGGTCACCGTCTGGCTCACCGGCCTCGCGGCCTCGGGGAAGTCCTCGATCGCGTTCGCGCTCGAACGGCGCCTCGTGACGGCCGGGAGGGCGGCCTCGGTCCTCGACGGCTCGGCGCTCCGGCACGGCCTCAGCCGGGAGCTCGGCTTCGGCGCGGACGACCGGCGCGAGGCGGTCCTGCGCGCCGCGGCGGTCGCCCGGATCCTCAACGACGCGGGCCTCGTCGCCGTCGTGGCCCTCGTCTCTCCGCTCGCCGAGGACCGGCGGCGCGCGCGCGAGGTCGTCGGGGCGGACCGCTTCGTCGAGGTCCACTGCGCGGCGCCGCTCTCCGCCTGCGAGGCTCGCGACGGCGAGGGAGTCTACGCGCGCGCCCGGCGGGGCGAGCTCGGGCCTTTCGCGGGCGTCACGTCGCCGTACGAGCCTCCCGATGCCCCGGCGCTGCGCCTTCCGACCGGCGAGATCGGGCTCGAGGAGGCCGTCGACCGGATCCTGCAGCTTCTCGAAGAGCGGGGGGACCTCGGGCCGGTCGGCTGACGTCGCGGGCCCCGCCCGACGGCCGGAGAACGCGAGGGAAGGAAAAGGCCCGCCCGGTCCTGTGCGCGAGACCGGGCGGGCCACCGGGGCGTGCCGGGATGCGGGGCGCGGAAGAGGTGACGCGCCGCGCCGCGGCAACGGTCAGGACTCCAGGAGCATCTCTCCGAGGACGCGGTCGCGGTCCTCGGCAGGAACGGCGGAGGAGAGGTCGGCCACCGGGAGGCCGCCGTCGGCGAGGGCGGGGACTCCGCGGGCGCCGGAGATCGCGAGCTGGAGGCGGTCGAGCTCGCGGGTGAAGAACGCGGCGGCCTCGCGCGGCGTCAGGAGCGCGCGGGTGTCGAGCGGGGCGGTCGGCTTCACGCGGAGGAGATACGGCCCGGAGAGCGAGCCGCGCTCGACGACCTCGCCCGTCACGGGCGAGGCGACGCGGACGCGGGCGCTTCCGGCGCGGAGGCGGAGGGCGGGGCCGTTCTCGTCGACGCGCGCGCCGACGGCCGGGAGCTCGAGGGCGTCCGGCTTTCCGACGAGGCGGGAGGCGAGGTCGTCGAGGCCGACCGCGACGGTGCCGTCGTCGAGCGGCTTCAGCCAGGCGTGTCCGCGGTGGTAGAGGCGGTCGTTCGGGATGTCGAGGCCCGACTCGTCGGCCGCGGGGAGCGCGGGAGAGAGCGAGAGGAGCTCGGCGTGCTTCTCGCACCCCTTGCAGTCGAAGGCTCGGCCGCAGCGCCGGCCGGGGAGCTCGCCGGTGAAGGCGTGGCGGCACTCCTTCGCGGAGGCGGGAAGCTCCTCGAACTCCTCGTGCCAGAGCATCTGGGCAGCCTTCCCCCGGGCGACGGCCTGGCGCGTCCTCGCGAAGGCGACGACGAGCGTCGAGGCGACCGTGAGGAGCACGAGGGCGAAGACGCCGAGGAAGATGACGTTGGCCGGGTCGGCGATGAAGTCGGTGTTGCCGGGAAGCATCTCGAGACCTCCGTCAGCCCTTCGTCGCGAGCTCTTTCTCTTCGGGGAAGAGGTTGAGCCAGCGGAAGGAGATCGAGTAGAGGAGGACGCCGTAGCCGAGGACGGCGAGGAACGCCGCGACCTCCTGCCAGCTCGGCGCGTAGGACGCGAAGGAGTCGAACGGCAGCGACGGGAGGGCGATCGTCTGGATCGTCATCACGTAGCGGTTCAGGACGACGCCCGCGCAGGCCATCGCGGCCGAGAGGACGAGGAGAGGCGTCCGCGCGCGGACGCGCCGCGAGAGGAGGAGGACCGCGGGGACGAGGCCGAGGACGACGACCTCGGCGAAGAGGACCCACACCCCGAACGGCGGGTGGGCGTAGAAGGAGAAGGGGTGGGCGCCGGTCCGCGGGCTCGTCGCGTTGAGCCAGACGAGCGAGTCGACCGACTTCAGGACGACGTAGACGAGGAGGAGCGTCCCCGAGATCTTCGCGAGCGTGTCGAAGACGGCCCCGGAGACGAGCCTCTTGCCGCTGACCTTCCCGACGAGCCAGGTCGTCAGGAGGACGAAGCTCGGGCCGACGGCCGCGGCGGAGAGGACGAAGAGGAAGAAGGTCGTCGGCCAGATGCCGAGGTGCTCGCGGTAGGCGAAGGGGTTGCCGCGGAGGACGCCGTAGAGGCCGCCGAGCGAGCCCTGGTGGAAGAAGGAGAGGAGCGTCCCGATCCCCGCGAAGACCGCCATCACCTTGTGGAGCTGGTGCTCGAGGACGAAGAGCCCCGGCGTCTCCTTCAGCCGCCGGTTCGAGAGGACGAGCGGCGTGTACTCGATGGCGAGGACCGAGAGGTAGATCGTGATGCAGAACGTCACCTCGGTCAGCATCGAGTGGACGTTCGGGTGCCAGAAGGTGAACCAGGCGCGGAGCGGCTGGCCGACGTCGACCATCAGGATGCCGACGGCGCCGCTGTAGCAGATGAAGCCGATGACGACGGCGCTGTTGATGACGGACTTCAGCTCCTCCTTCTTCAGGATGTAGAGGAGGAAGCCGGTGAAGAAGGCGCCGGCGCCGAGGGCGATGACGGTCAGGTCGAGGTAGATCCAGAGGCCGAACGCGAACCGGTTGTCCATGTTCGTCTGGTTCAGGCCCTTCGCGAAGCAGAGGTAGACCGCGTACAGGCCGAGCGCGAGGACGGCGGCCCAGGGCGCGAGCCAGAGGAGGAAGCGCGGGAGCGGGGTCCGCTTCAGGCCGCGGGCGATCAGGGTCTCATCCACGCGTCACCCCCGTCTTCGAGAGGCGCTCGCGGACCGCCGGGTCCGACGAGCGGTAGACGACCTTCGGTCCGGTGCCGAGGGAGGCGAGGAGGCGGAAGCTCTCGGGCTCCTTCGCGAGCCTCGCGACCTCGGATGAGGGGTCCGAGGCGTCGCCGAAGGAGAGGGCGCGCGAGGGGCACGCCTCGACGCAGGCGGGGACGTAGTCGGCCGGGTCGATCTCCGTCTTCCCGGCGGCGGAGGCCTTCGCCCGCGCGGCCTGGAGCCGCTGGACGCAGAAGTTGCACTTCTCGACGACGCCGCGCTGGCGGATCGAGACGTCGGGGTTGAGCGAGGCCTCCATCCCCTCGGGCCACTCGGGGCTCCACCAGTTGAAGGAGCGCGTGTGGTAGGGGCAGGCGATCATGCAGTAGCGGCAGCCGAGGCAGCGGACGGGGACCTGCCCGACGATGCCCGTGCGCGGGTCGTACTCGATGGCCCGCTGGGGGCAGACCTCGACGCAGGGGGGCTCGTCGCACTGCTGGCAGGGGATCGGGACGAACGCCGTCCTCTCGCCCGACGCGGCCGGGGTCGCCGCCTCGCGGACGCGCAGCCAGACGACTCCCGTCTTCTCGTTCGACCGCTCCGGGGCGGGCGGCAGGTTGTTCTCGACGGCGCAGGCCGTCGCGCAGGAGCCGCAGCCGTTGCAGCGGTCGAGGTCGACGACGAGCGTGTAGCGGTGGGAGGGGAGGGCGGAGGAGTGCGTGTTGCCGTGCATGTTCAGGCCCTCGCGGTGACGGCCGGGGGGGCCGGGAAGAGGGACGTTTCGCGGGTCAGCTTCGTCAGGAGGGGCGACGGGGGCGCCGCCGAGACGGGCTCGAAGGGAAGCGCCGCGGGAACGGCCGGGGCCGCCTTCGGGCCGCCGAGGGCGGCCTCGAGGAGGCGCGGCCCCTCGCCTTCGCGGAGGAGGGCGTAGCGGCCCTTCGGTTCGGGCGTCGGGTCGTCGACCCAG
>JBDIBE010000041.1:0-14326 GCA_039812785.1 Thermoanaerobaculia bacterium
GTCCCCGCGCCGAAGACCGCCCCGAAGGCGCCCGCCGCCCCCGCCCGGCGCGGCGTGCCCGCGCGCCCCGTCGTCGACGGGAACGTCCATGTCCACCCCGAGGGGGAGTTCCTCTGGCAGAGCTCGCCGTCGCGCTACATCGCCCGGATGAGCGCGGCGACGGGGCGCGAGGTCCTCCGGCCGATCGACCCCGACGAGCTCCTCATCCAGGCGCACCGCGACAAGAACCCCGTCGAGGTCACCGCCTCCTTCCTCGCGAGCCGGCTCGTCCAGGTGACCGGGAACGAGGAGAAGGTCCGCGACGCGATGAAGAAGGTGAACGAGCTCGGGACGCGCCTCGCCGAGAGGGCGGGCCGGCTCATCGGCTCGAAGGGGGTCGAGCGGCGGACGAAGAAGCTGATGGGGGTCGTCGACCGCGAGGTCTTCTTCCAGTTCCGCGAGCCGACGCACCTCTCCGAGCGGGAGGTGAAGGCCCGGATCGCGAAGCTCCAGGAGGAGGCGGCCGCGCGGCTCAAGGCCCGCGGCCGGAGCCCGCGGCTCCGCGTCCTCCTCACCGGCGCGACCGGCTTCCTCGGCCAGGAGATCCTCGCGCAGGCCGCCTCCGACCGGCGGATCGCCGAGGTCGTCTCCGTCGTGAGGCCCCAGACCGTCCGGGACCCGAAGACCCGCGAGGTGGTGCGCGTCCTGACGCCCACCGAGCGCGGCCGGCTCCTCCTCTCCCGCCTCGGCATCGGAGGGCGCGCGGCGCGGAAGTTCCGCTTCGTCGACGGCGACATCGAGAAGCCGTTCCTCGGGATCTCCGAGGACGACCTCGCCGTCCTCGAGCGGACGGTCACGCACGTGATCCACTGCGCCGCGTCCGTCTCCTTCGACGACACCTACGAGAACTCCTTCCGGGCGAACGTCCTCGGCTGCAAGAACGCGCTCGCCTTCTCGCTCCGGCTCCAGCGCGCGAAGGGGTCGAAGTTCGTCCTCCACGTCGCCATCGAGACCTCGTACATCCACGGCCGGAAGAAGCGCTCGATGGCCTCGGAGCACGCGCTCGTCTTCCCGAAGAACTTCTACAACAACTTCTACGAGCTGACGAAGGCGATGGCCTCGATGGAGACCGACCAGCACATGGTCGAGAAGGGGCTCCGCGTCGTCCAGCTGCTGCCGGCGATCGTCATCGGAGACTCCCGCACCGGGAACAACCGGGGCGACACGAAGGTCGTGAACGCCCCCGTGAACGCCTTCGGCCGCGCGAAGGAGGCGCTCGACGCGATGAAGGGCTCGCCCTTCGGCGAGTCGAAGGCGGCTGCGATCTCCTCCGTCGCGATGGTCTTCCCGGCGGACCGCTCGGCCGAGATCAACCTCGTCACCGTCGACCGCGTCGTCGAGGGGATCCTCGCCTCGCTCACGCGCCCCGAGGCGATCGGCGCGCGCGTCCACCTCGCGACGGACCACCGGATCCGCACGGAGGACATCATCCGGATCGAGAAGGAGGAGCTCGGCGTCGAGGTCCGCCTCGCCGACCCGACGCTCTTCCGGAACGTCACTCTCCCGCTCGTCTCGACGATCCTCCGCAAGGCGAACGAGCCGAAGCTCGCGAGCGCCCTCGAGAAGCTCGGGACGATCTTCGGCGGCTACGGCGAGTGGGGCCAGCCGATCCACAGCGTCGGGAACGACGTTCGGATCCTCGGCCTGCCGCTCCGGCGCCCGAACACCTACTACGCCTTCCGGATGCTCTGCCGCCACAACAAGCTCGTGCAGGACTTCGGGAGGGTGAAGGACCCCGACGAGATCGCCCGGCGCGAGCTCGTCTGGGCCGAGGCGATCGAGAGGATCGAGAAGGAGTCGGGGCGGCTCGCCTCTTCCCTCGAGACGACCGAGTTCCACCGGCGGATCCGGGAGGTCCTCGACCTGAAGAGGTTCGAGCTGAAGGCGCCGCAGGCCCCGGCGTAGCCGCGCTACGGCCCTTCCTGGCGGTCCTCGAGCCGCCACCCGGCCCAGGCGACCTTCCAGCGGCCCTCCTCCGGAACGAGGTTCATCTCGAAGCGGACCTTCGCCGTCCTGGGGAGGAAGGCGTCGAGCGACCCGAGCTTCCGCGGGCTCCCGTCGAAGGTCGCCGTGAAGACGGCCCGTGCGAGGTCGGGCTTCCGGTCGATCTCGAGGCCCGAGAAGGAGGCCGAGATCGACTCGTAGGCCGTGAAGTAGCGGCGGATCGTCAGGAGGGCCGCGTTCCGGTCCGCGTGCTCGGCGTCGGAGTAGGACGCGGCGAGGAGCTTCCCCGCCGCGTCCGCGTCGCGCGCCTCGACGGCCTCCTCGAGGCCGCGGATCGTGCCGGCGATCGGGTCGCCCTCCTTCCGGCAGGCCCCGGACGACGCGAGCAGGAGGACGAGGAGGAGCGCGAGGCGTCGGGTCATGGTTCCCTCTCCCCGGCCGCGGGAACGGGCGTCCGCGTCCGCGCGAGGAGGATCGCCGAAACGAGGCCCGCGAGGAAGGCCCCGGCCCAGAGGGCCGTGCCGCCCCAGCGCTCGAGGACGGCCGTGCCCGCCCAGGGGCCGATCGCGAAGGCGAGGTTGAACGAGGTCATGTAGAGCCCCATGTACTCGCCGCGGCGCGCCTCCGGTGCGAGGTCGGCGACGGCGGCGTTCAGCCCCGGGAAGAGGACGATCTCGCCGAAGGTCCAGACGACGACGGAGACGAGGACGACCGGGCCCGCGTGCGCGAAGGCGAGGAGGCCGAAGCCGGCACCGGTGAGGGCCGCCCCGAGGGGGAGCGTCCGCCGCGCCGGCCAGCGCGCCATCGCCGAGTTGAGGGGCACCTCGAGGGCGACGACGAGGAGGGTGTTGAGGGTCGCGAGGAGGCCGTACTGCGCCTCGCTCCAGCCGAGGTCGCGGACGAGGAAGAGGGCCATCGCCGCCACGTGCTGGAAGAAGACGACCGCGACCGGGAGGACGCCGAGGAGGAGGAGCAGGAGGCGCCGGTCGCGGTGGCCCGGCCGAGCCGCGCCGTCCGCCCCTTTCGGCGCCGGTCCCGCGTGCGTCTCCGCCGGGCGGCCCGCCTTCACGAGGATCGCCGCCGCTGCGAGGGAGGTCAGCCCGTCGACGACGAAGAGCGACGCGTACGAGAACGTCGCGAGGAGGCCGCCGAGTGCGGGCCCGATGCTCATCCCGAGGTTGATCGCGAGCCGGTTCACGGCGAAGGCGGTCTTGCGGCTCTCCGGGCCGACGGCCGAGGCGATCGCGGTGAGGCTCGCCGGCCGGAAGAGCTCCGAGACGACCGCCCACGCGACGGTCGCGGCCGCGACGGCCCACGGCGTCTTCGCGACGGGGAAGACGAGGAGGACGAGGCCCGAGAGGAGGAGGGACGACTCCATCAGGCGGAGCGGCCCGAGGCGGTCCGCGAGGCGGCCGGCGAAGGGGGAAGCGACGAGGGCCGAGGCGCCGTAGAGCGCCACGATCGCGCCGCCCGTCGAAGGGGAGAGGCCGAGGTCCCGCGTCAGGTAGAGGAGGAGGAACGGCAGGACCATCGTCCCCGACCGGTTGACGAAGGTCGCGGCGCACTGGACCCAGACCGCGCGGGGGAGGGCGCGGAGGTCGGCGCGGAGGCTCAACGAGGGGCCTTCAGGCCAGGAGGGCGGTCACCACGCGGAAGGCGACGAAGGCCCCGATCCACGCGAGGACGCCCATGTAGGTGAACTGGACGATCGGCCATCTCCAGCCGCCCGTCTCGCGCTTCACGACGGCGATCGTCGACATGCACTGCATGGCGAAGGCGAAGAAGACGAGGAGGGCGACGGCGCCCGCCGGCGTCAGGTCGTGGCGCAGGGCCTCCTGGAGGCCGCGGCTGTTCGCGTCGCCCTCGATGCCGTAGATCGTGCCGAGCGTCCCGACGATGACCTCGCGCGCCGCGATCGACGTGACGAGGCCGACGCCGATCTTCCAGTTGAAGCCGAGCGGCTCGATGACCGGCTCGACGACGCGCCCGATCGTCCCGGCGACGCTCTCGGCGATCTCGGGGGCCTTCCCGTCCTTCAGCGGGACGTGCGAGAGGACCCAGAGCGCGACGGACATCCCGAGGATGACCGTGCCGGCGCGCTGCAGGAAGACCTTCGCGCGGTCGAGGAGGCGGAGGCCGATCTGGCGGAGGGTCGGACGGCGGTACGGCGGCATCTCGAGGAGGAACGGGGTCCGCTCGCTCTTCAGGACGGACGACTTGAGCACCCGGGCGGTGGCGATCGCCGCGAGGAAGCCGAGGAGGTAGAGGCCGAGGAGCGCCGCGGCGCGCGTTCCGAGGACGGGCCCGAGGAGCGGCCGCTCCGGGATGAACGCCGCGATGATGAGCGTGTAGACGGGGAGGCGCGCCGAGCAGGTCATGAAGGGCGCGATCAGGATCGTCGCGATCCGGTCGCGCTTGTTCTCGATCGTCCGGGTCGCGAGGATCGCCGGCACCGCGCAGGCGTAGGCGGAGAGGAGCGGGATGAACGACTTGCCCTGCAGGCCGACCTTCGCCATCGTCCGGTCCGCGATGAGCGCGGCGCGCGCGAGGTACCCGGAGTCCTCGAGGATCCCGATGAAGAGGAAGAGGAGCAGGATCTGGGGGAGGAAGACGACGACGGAGCCGACGCCCGACCAGATCCCCTCGACGAGGAGCCTCTTCAGGACGCTCTCGGGAAGCGCCGCCCCGAGCCAGGCCCCCGAGGCGGCGACGGACCGGTCGACGAGGTCCATGAGCGGAGCGGCGCCGGCGAAGATCGCCTGGAAGACCGTCACGACCACGGCGAGGAAGACGAGCGGCCCCGCGACGGGGTGGAGGAAGACGGCGTCGAGGCGGCGCGTCCAGACGGGAGGCGCGGGCGGCTGGTATCGCGCCCCGGCGCCGACGCGCGCGGCCCACTCTCTGCAGCGCGGCAGGTCGTCGAGGACCGGGAGCTCGACGGGGCGCGGCACGCCGATCCGCCCGCGGAGGAACTGCAGGACGGTGTCGTAGCCCTCGCCGCTCGCCGCGCTGATGAGCGCCACGGGCGCGCCGAGGCGCTTGGCGAGCTCCTCGACGTCGACGTCGCCGCCGCGCCGGCCGAGCTCGTCGGCCATGTTGAGGACGACGAGCGTCGGGAGGCCCAGGGCGAGGATCGGCGCCGCGAGGACGAGGTGCCGGCCGAGGTTCGTGACGTCGAGGATGAGGAGGATCGTGTCGGGCTTCGGGACGCCCGGCATCTGCCCGAGCAGGACGTCGTGCGTCACCTGCTCGTCCTCGGAGCGCGGCGTGAGGCTGTAGACGCCGGGGAGGTCGATGACGTCGAGCTCGGCGGCGTCCTCGATCTTCAGCTTCCCGAGGTGCTGCTCGACGGTGACGCCGGGGAAGTTCGCGACCTTCTGGCGGAGGCCGGTGAGGCGGTTGAAGAGCGTCGACTTGCCGGAGTTCGGCGGGCCGACGACGGCGATGACGCGCGCGGGACGCTCGCCCGTGCCGGCCGAGGGGGCCGGCGGCGCGGAATGGCAGTCGGCGGCGCTCACGGCGCGCCCGCGGCGTCCTTCGGCGGGCGGGCCCTCAGGCGAAGGCGCGCGGCGGTCTCGCAGCGGAGCGCGATCTCGGTGCCGTCGACCCGGAAGACGCGCGGGTCTCCGCCGGGCGCGCGGAACGAGGCCGCGACGCGGCTGCCCGGGAGGAACCCGAGCTCCATGAGGCGCTGGGCGACGTCCTCCGGGAGGTCGATCCGGTCGAGGATCGCCTCTTCGCCCTTCCGGAGGTCGAGGAGAGTCTCGGGGTGGCGTGTGTGCGGCATCTGGTCCCGGCCGGGGTACGGTGAAACTCCGTCTCAGCCACCGGGTAGGATGGACTCGTCGCCGCGCTGCGTCAAGGGAGGGGAGGGCGCGGGAGGGGGGGCTCGCGGGGGGCCGGCGGCCCGCGCCCGCGGGAAGGGGCGCCGCGGGGCCGTTTCCGGCCCCGCGGCGAACGAGGCTACTTGTGGGGGTTCATGCCGGCGGCGGGAGCGGCCGGCTTGCCGATGTCGAGGAGCTCGACATCGAAGATGAGCGTGGCGCCCGGCTTGATCTTCGGGGGCGACCCGGCGTCGCCGTAGGCGAGCTCCGAGGGGCAGACGAGCTGGGCCTTGCCCCCCTTCTTCATCATCGCGACCCCCTCCTGCCAGCACGGGATGACGCCGCCGAGCGTGAACTCGGCCGGCTGGCCCCGCTGGACGGAGCTGTCGAAGACGGTGCCGTCGATGAGCTTGCCGGTGTAGTGGACCTTGACGGCGTCCGTCGCCGTCGGGCTCGGGCCGGTGCCGGCGGCGATCTCGGTGTAGATCAGGCCGGAGGGCTTCTTCACGGCCCCCTTCTCGCCCGCGGCCTTGGCGAGGAACGCCTCGGAGGCCTGCTTCTCCTTGGAGGCCATGGCGGCGGCCTTGGCCTGCGCGAAGGCCTGGATCTTCGGCCCGTACTGCTCGAGCTCGGCCTTCCTCGGCTTGCCGAGGACCTCGTCGGTCATCCCCTGCGTGAGGATCGCCATCTCGGCCTCGGAGAGGCCGAGCGACCCGAGGTTCCGCCCCATGACGATCCCCATGGCGTAGAGCGTCTTCTCGTCGTCGGTCTTCAGCTCGGCGCCCGGCTTGGCGGCCTCGGCGGCCGGGGCGGCGGCGCCGGCGTCCTTCTGGCAGCCGGCGAGGAACGCGGTGAGGACGAGGGCCGGGACGGCCGACGTGCGGTTACGGAACATCGGGACTCCTTTCTCCTGCGCTCGGGTGCCGCAAGAGGGAGCCCGTTCCGGGCGGCCCGCGGGCGAGCGTCGGCGGATGCTACGCGCAACGCCGCCCCGCGGGGAACCGGATTTTCCGCAAGAGAACGAACGGTCGTGCTATTTTTCTGCGGTGGGCAAGGGCGAGACGACCCGGGAGGCGATCCTTCGGCATGCCGTCGGCCTCGCGAGCCGGGTCGGGCTCTCGGGGCTCTCGATCGGCCGGCTCGCCCACGAGCTCGAGCTCTCCAAGAGCGGGCTCTTCTCCCACTTCCACTCGAAGGAAGCGCTCCAGCTCCAGGTCCTCGAGTACGGCGCGGCCCGTTTCGTCGAGAGCGTCGTGAAGCCGGCCCTCGCCGCCCCTCGCGGCGTCGGACGGATCGAGGCCCTCTTCGAACGCTGGCTCTCCTGGTCCCGGTCCGACCCGATCTCGGGCGGGTGCTTCTTCGTCGCCATGGCGACGGACCTCGACGACCGCCCCGGCCCGACCCGCGACCTCCTCGTCCGCCTCCAGCGGAGCTGGATGGGCCTCCTCGCCGACCTCGTCCGCGCGACGGTTCGCGAGGGGCGCTTCCGGCCCGACACCGACGCCGAGCAGTTCGCGAACGACATGTACGGCGTCATGCTCGCCTACCACCACGCCTCACGCCTGCTCGACGACCCGGCCGCCGAGGAACGCGCCCGACGCGCCCTCGCCGCCCTCGTCGACGCCCGCCGCACGGCCGACACCTGAAAGGCCCCCCATGAGCACCGACCCTCCCGATCCCGGGATCCGCTCGAACCTGCCGCCCCGCCGGAAGTTCCGCTTCTCGCTCCCGTTCCTCCGCCGCGGCGACGGAGGCCCGACGCCGCCGCGCGCCCCGCGGCGCGTCCCCTGCGCGCGCGCCGGCTATCCGAACACCGTCCTCGACGAGTGGGAGGAGTCGGGCCTTCTCTGCGCCGAGTGCGCGCTCGAGGAGGACCTCTGCGACCGGGAGTCGCGCTGGGACCGGATCTACCCGGGCCGTTGAGCCCGCGGCCCCTCTCCCAGCCTCCCTCCATCTGACAGACTCGGGGCAGAGCGGCCCGCCGCGCGGGCCGGGCGCCGGCCGAGGCCCGCGCCGAGGGAGGACGCATGAACGTCGACTGGAACCAGGTCGCCCAGACCGTCACCCAGACCGCCACGAACGTCGGACTGAAGCTCCTCGGGGCGCTCGCGGTCTTCATCGTCGGCCGCTGGCTGATCCACCTCGCGGTCCGGCTCGTCTCGGCCGGGCTCGAGCGGCAGAAGATCGACCCGACGATCCTCCGCTACGTCGCGTCGGTCATCAACGTCGCGCTGAACATCCTCCTCGTCGTCGCGATCCTCGGCTACTTCGGCGTCGAGACGACCTCGTTCGCGGCCCTCGTCGCCGGCGTCGGCCTCGCGGTCGGCGCGGCCTGGGCCGGCCTCCTCTCGAACTTCGCGGCCGGCGTCTTCGTCATCGTCCTCCGGCCGTTCAAGGTCGGCGACTTCATCCAGGCGGGGGGCGTGACCGGGACGGTCGTGCGGATCGGCCTCTTCGCGACGGAGATCCTGACCCCCGACAACGTCCACACGATCGTCGGGAACGCGAAGGTCTTCGGCGACAACATCATGAACTACTCGGCGTCGGAGTACCGGAGGGTGGACCGGACGGCCCAGCTCGCTCACGGCGTCGACGTGAACGACGCGATCGCGCGGCTTTCGGCCCGCGTCGCC
The DNA here is from genome assembly GCA_039812785.1 of Thermoanaerobaculia bacterium. Lineage (GTDB taxonomy): Bacteria > Acidobacteriota > Thermoanaerobaculia > UBA5066 > UBA5066 > UBA5066. The sequence goes on from JBDIBE010000041.1 coordinate 8,441, forward strand.
GCGATCCCGAACGTCTGCGCCGCGCCCGCGCCCGACGTCGAGATCCTCGACTTCACGCCGATGGGGCCCGTCCTCGCCGTGCGTCCCTACGCGCACACGGACCACTACTGGCAGGTCTTCTTCGACACGAACCGCGTCATCAGGGAGGAGTTCGGCGCCGCCGGGTATCCCGTCCCCGAGCAGCACATGGTGATGCGGCAGGTCGTCGCGAAGGCCTGACGCCGCCCGCCCGACAACCCGCCGGCCGGACCGCCCGTATCACCCCGCGAGGAGGTGACGATGAGGCCGATCGGAGAGGTCCTCGCCCATCCGCTCGCGCTCGTCCAGCCGAAGGCGATGGAGCGCGCGTGGGAGCTGCGGGCGGACGGGGCGCCCGCCGGGGCCCTCGAGTTCCGGAGCGCGCTCGGCTCCTTCGCGCTCGCCCGGGCCGCGGGCTCCTCGTGGACGTTCAAGCGGGTCGGCTTCTTCTCGCCCCGTGCGACTGCGCGGCGGGAGGGCTCGACGGACGACGACGCCGTCTACACGCCCCGCTGGTCCGGCCACGAGGGCGAGGTCGTCCTCGCGACGGGCGAGCGACTCCGCTTCGGCACCGCGAACTTCTGGGGGACGCGCTTCGCCCTCGGCGACGCCGAGGGGCGGACGATCGCGACGCTCGGCCCCGAGCCGGACGCCCGCCGCCTCTCGGACCTCTTCCGGACCCAGGCGCTCGTCTCCGTCGACCCCTCGGCCGCGACCCGGCCCGACCTCGCCCTTCTCCTCCTGTTCGCCTGGTACCTCGTCGTCCTCCACCACGAGGACGCGGCGGCGACGGCGGTGATCGTCACCTAGGAGGCCGGCGTCCCGCCCCCCCGGGCCGCGGCCTGCTATCGTCCGCCGCCCGCATGATCTCCTTCTCGAAAGTCTCCAAGCAGTACGGCCGGCAGATCCTCTTCGTCGACGCCTCGTTCCAGCTCAACCCCGGAGAGAAGGCCGGCCTCGTCGGCCCGAACGGCGCCGGCAAGACGACGCTCTTCCGGATGATCACCGGCGAGGAGCACCCCGACGACGGCGAGGTCGCCGTCCCGCGGAAGCTCACGGTCGGCTACTTCCGGCAGGACGTCGAGGAGATGTCGGGCCGCTCCGTCCTCGAGGAGGCGATCGCCGGGAGCGGCCGCCTCGGAGACCTCCACCACGAGCTGATGGACCTCGAGCACGCCCTCGCCGACCCGAAGCGGGCCGAGGAGATGGAGACGACGCTCGAGCGCTTCGGCGAGGTCCAGCACGAGTACCAGGAGCGGGGGGGCTACGAGCTCGAGGCGCGGGCGAAGGAGATCCTCCAGGGGCTCGGCTTCCCCGACGAGGTGATCGACGGCGACGTCGGCGCCCTCTCGGGCGGCTGGAAGATGCGCGTGGCGATGGCGCGGATCCTCCTCGGGAGGCCCGACGTCCTCCTGATGGACGAGCCGACGAACCACCTCGACCTCGAGTCGATCCTCTGGCTCGAGCGCTTCCTCCACGACTATCCCGGCTCGCTCCTGATGACGAGCCACGACCGGGACTTCATGAACCGGGTCGTCTCGAAGATCGTCGAGGTGGACGGCGGCGAGATATTCACCTTCACGGGCGACTACGACTTCTACGAGCGCGAGAGGGCCCTGCGCGAGGCGCAGCGCGAGGCGGCCTACGCGCGGCAGCAGGCGATGCTCGCCAAGGAGTCGCGCTTCATCGAGCGCTTCTCGGCCCACGCCGCCAAGGCCGCGCAGGTGCAGAGCCGCGTGAAGAAGCTCGAGAAGATCGAGCAGATCGAGCTGCCGCGCCGGAGGAAGGTCGTCCGCTTCGACTTCCGGCAGCCGCCGCGCTCGGGCGACGACGTCGCCGCGCTCTCGGGCGTCTGCAAGCGATACGGATCGCGCGTCGTCTACGACGGATTCGACTTCCTCGTGAGGCGCGGCGAGCGCTGGTGCGTCATGGGGAGGAACGGCGCCGGGAAGTCGACGCTCCTGAAGATGGTCTCGGGCGCGCTTCCGCCCGACGAAGGGACGGTGAGGCTCGGCGCGAGCCTCAAGATGGGCTACTTCGCCCAGCAGTCGCTCGACCTCCTCGACCCCTCGCTCACGGTCATCGAGCAGCTCCAGAAGGACTTCCCTCTCGAGGGGCTCGGCGTCCTCCGGACGCTCGCGGGGGCGTTCCAGTTCTCGGGCGACGACGTCGACAAGCCGGTCCGCGTCCTCTCGGGCGGCGAGAAGTCGCGCCTCGTCCTCGCCCGGATGCTCTTCGACCCGCCGAACTTCCTCGTCCTCGACGAGCCGACGAACCACCTCGACCTCGCGACGAAGGAGATGCTCGTCGAGGCGCTCCACGCCTTCGACGGGACGATGCTCTTCGTCTCCCACGACCGGACGTTCCTCCGCGGCCTCGGAACCCAAGTCCTCGAGATCGGCGGCGAGGACGGGACGGGGAAGCCCGTCACCTACGGCGGGACCTACGAGGAGTACGTCGCGCGCTCGGGGCACGAGGCGCCGGGCGTCCACGCGTAGGCCGCGGGGGCCCCGGCTCCCCGTCCCGGGCGAAGGGACCCTGCCGGGGCCGCGCCGCTACGGCGCGGCCCCCTCGACCAGAACGACGCGCGAGATCGAGTTGGCCTTTCGGGCGCCGACGATCGCCTGGTACTCCGGCGACTCGTAGAAGGCCCGCGCCGCGGCGACGCTCGGGAACTCGATCACGACGACCCGCCCGGCCGCGCTCCCCTCGAGCATCTCCGCGCGGCCGCCGCGCACGAGGTAGACGCCGCCGTGGCGGGCGACGATGGGCGAGACCGCCTGCCGATAACCCTCGTACGCCGACGGGTTCGTCACGGTGACCTCCGCGACGATGTAGCCCTTAGGTCCGGCCGCCGCCGGCGGCCCGGCGGCCTCGACGCAGCCGGCGACGACGAGCGCGGCGACCAGGAAACGGAGCTTGAGCGACATCGGCCCTCACCTTCCGGGCCGGGCGTCGGCCGCCGGCCCGCCTCCCGGACCGCCCCGACCCTCTCGAACGGCTGCCCGTGCGAAGCGAGGGAAGTCTAGCGCCCGGGGCCCCGTGTACTCTCCCCCGCATGGGCGATCCCCGCGTCTACTTCGCCGCCGAGCGGACGCTCCTCGCCTGGATCCGGACGGGGCTGACCGTCATGGCGTTCGGCTTCCTCGTCGCGCGGTTCGGCCTCTTCCTCCGGCTCCTCACGCTGCAGGCCGGCGCCGAGGCCCACGCGCCGCGCCTCGGCCCCCTCTCGAACGCGATCGGGGTCCTCCTCGTCCTCGCGGGGACCGCCTCGATCCTCCTCGCGGCCCGCGAGCACCGCGCCTTCCTCGGGACGCTGCCTCCGCAGGACCTCCCCGCCTCGCGCGCCGCCCGGACGCACGAGGCGCTCGCGACGTTCCTCGGCGTTCTCGGGATCCTCCTGACCGTCTACCTCGTCCTGTAGGAGGCTCGCTTCGCACGCGGGGCCTGCAGGCCGGGCGCCGGCCCGCTTGACGCCCCGGCGGCCCCGGCGGATCGTCGCCGTCACGACCCGACGAGGTGCCGCATGAGGACCCGAGCCGCCACCGCCGTTCTCGCCACCGCGCTGATCCTCCCGTCGACCCGGCTCGCCGGGCAGGGCGCCGCGCCGGCGGCCGCGCCCTCCGTCGCCGCCGACCCGCGCGTCGTCCAGGCGCTCTCGCTCCTGACCGCCTGGTTCGACGCGGAGCAGGCGCACCGGCGGCTGCCGGGCGTCTCGCTCGCCGTCGTGAGGGACCAGGAGCTCCTCTACGCGCGCGGCTTCGGGTACGCGCACGTCGAGACGAAGAGCCCCGCGACGGCGGGGACGATGTACTCGATCTGCTCCATCTCGAAGCTCTTCACGGGCGTCGCGGTGATGCAGCAGCGCGACGCGGGGCGGCTCCGGCTCGACGACCCGGTGTCGAAGCACCTGCCGTGGTTCTCGATCGGCGGGATGCCCGAGGGGGCGCCGCCGGTCACGGTCTTCGGCCTCCTGACGCACTCCTCGGGACTTCCGCGCGAGGTCGACGTCCCGTACTGGACCGGGCCCGGCTACCCGTTCCCGCCCGAGGCGAAGGTCCGCGAGACGGTGCCGCGGGAGGAGATGCTCTACCGCCCGGAGACGTACTTCCAGTACTCGAACCTCGGCCTGACGCTCGCGGGCGAGGTCGCCGCCGCGGCCGGCGGGAAGCCGTGGGCCGAGCTCGTGCGGACCGGGATCCTCGACCCGCTCGGGATGAAGGACACGGAGACCGAGCACCTCGAGAAGTGGCGCGGGAACCGGCTCGCCTCCGGCTACACCGCTCCCCGGAGGGACGGCACGCGCGAGAAGGTGCCGCCGTACGAGGTGCGCGGCATCGCGCCCGCGGCCGGCATGACCTCGACGGTGCAGGACCTCGGCCGCTTCGCCTCGTGGCAGTTCCGCCTCCTCGGGAGCGGTAAGACCGAGATCCTCGACCTCGACACGCTCCGCGAGATGCAGCGGGTGCAGTTCATGGACCCGGGGTGGAAGACGAGCTGGGGGCTCGGCTTCCAGGTCTGGCGGAGCGGCGAGAAGACGTTCGTCGGGCACAACGGCTACTGCCCCGGCTACCAGACGCAGCTCCTCCTCCAGACGGACGAGAAGCTCGCGACGGTCTTCATGACGAACACGAACGGGATCGACGCCCAGCGCTACGCGCAGACGGCCTACGACGTCGTCGCCACGGCCGTGAAGAAGGCCGTCGACGAGCCCTCGGGCGCGAAGCCCCACGTGGCCGCGTTCGCGCGCTACGCCGGGCGGTACGACAACTGGCTCGCGGGGGAGGCGAACGTCTTCCCGTGGGACGACGGCCTCGCGCTCCTCCCGACCCCCTCCGAGAAGCCGTTGGAGGCGCTCGTGAAGCTCAAGCCCGCGGGCGAGCACCGCTTCCGGCGCGTCCGCGACGACGGCACCCTCGGCGAGGAGATCCGCTTCGAGGTCGACGGGACGGGCCGCGCCGTACGCCTCTGGCGCTTCAGCAACGCGATGACGCGGGCCGCGGACCCGCTCCCCCCGAAGTAGCGAGCGGGCGGCGCCGCAGCGGGGCGGCGCTCACGCCGGCCCGGTCAGGACCGCGGCCCGGCCGGAGGCTCGGCGCCCGGCACCCACCAGCCGCCGATCTCGAGCTCGACCGCGTCGAACGGGACCGCGCGGACGACGGCGTTCCCCTCGTACGCTCCCGCGAGCGTCCAGCGGTTCCCGCGGCTCTCGAAGACCTCGAGCGTCCGGGCGAGCGGGTCGACGAGCCAGGCCCAGGTCACTCCCTCCTCGAGGTAGACCGCGAGCTTCCGCACCCGGTCGAGCCGCTGCGTGGAGGGCGAGAGGACCTCGCAGACCCAGTCGGGGGCCAGGGTGAAGAACGCGTCCGTCGGGAAGGCGGGCATCCGCTCCCGTCGCCAGCCGGCGAGGTCGGGGACGAGGACCTGCCGCCCGAGGTGCAGCTCCGGCTCGTCGACGATCCACCAGCCGCCCGGCCCGCCCCGTCCCCGGTCGAACGGCGGGCCGAGGTCTCCCCCGAGAACCGAGGAGGCCCGCGCGTGCGGCGCCGCCGGGCGCGGGGAGGCGATCAGCTCCCCGTCGACGATCTCGCCGATCACGTTCTCCGGAAGGGCGAGGAGGTCGGCGTACGTCGCCTCCTTCCGGGGTTCAGGACCCGTAGTCACGCGAAAAGTCTAGCGCCCCCGCCGACCTCTTCCGCGTCCGGCACGCCGGCGCGGCCTACCTTCTCGTCCCGACCGTCGCCCGGAGGAGCCGGAGCCGCACGTCGAGCTCCTCCGGCGTCATGTGTGCGTACTTGGGCGGGAGGAGGCGGCGGCTCGACGCCTCGAAGACGGCGAGGAGCTCCATGTACTCGAGGAGCTCGGCGT
>JBDIBE010000042.1:0-14179 GCA_039812785.1 Thermoanaerobaculia bacterium
CGGCCGCGGTGCCGGCGCCGAAGCTCGGGGGCGGGAGGGCCGCGGCGGCGCGGGCGGCGGCGGCCTTCTGGCTGGCCTCGCGGTCTCTCCGCTCCTCGGCCGCGGCGAGCGGCTTCGGGTCGATCGTCTCCTCCTGGCCCAGCTCCTTCCGCTCGCGGTCGATCGCCTTCTCGAACCGCTGGTGCATGAAGAAGGCGAGGTTGAACGTCGAGGGGGCGTAGGGGCCCCCGTAGAGGAGCTTGCCGAGCGTCTTGCGGTAGGCGACGACGTCCTGCTCGCGCTGCGCGGGGTCCTTCGTGAGCCCGCGCGCGATGAGCCGGGCGAGGTCGTCGGGCATCGGGCTTCCGTCGACCGCGAGGACGGCGCCCGCGAGGGCGTCGGCCCCGGCGCCCGTGGCGGGAGGCCGTCCGGTCAGGGCCTGGAAGAGGATCGCGGCGGCCGAGTAGATGTCGCCGGCGGCGCTCGGCCGGCCGGAGGCGAGGACCTCCGGGGCGATGTAGGGGCCGAAGGCCGCGAGGGCGTCGGGCTTCTTCAGCGACGGGATCAGGCCGGCGCCGAGGCCGGCGCCGTAGACGCGGACGTCGCCGTCGTTCGAGATCGTCACGAAGCCCGGGGTGAGGAAGCCGTGGGGCGCCCCCATCTTCTTCTCGAAGGGCTTGCCGGCCTCGAGCGCGACGAGGAGCTTCTCGGCGATGAGGAGGGCGTGCTCGACGGGGAGCGGGATCGAGCCCTGCCCCTCGCCGGAGAAGAGGCGGTCGAGCGTCCGCCCCGGGACGTACTCGATGCCCGCGAACGGGACGTCCTCGACGATGCCGAGGACGGCTCCCTTTGCGACGGCCGGCCCGCGGACCTCCTCGAGGTACTCGGTCGCGGTCTCCATCACCGGGACGAGGGCGGCGTGGTCGACGCCCGCCCCGTCGAATGCGCGGACGAGGAGGAAGGGGGCGAGGTGCGGCCCGGCCGCCGTCCCGGCGCGGTAGACGCTGCCGAGCGGGTCGGAGCCGAGGTGGCGGGTCAGGACGTAGGGTCCGAAGAGCCTGGGGATGGGGCCGCTGCTGCTCATCTGCGCTCCGCCTTCGGTGGAATCCGGGCGGGAAAGTCTAACTCAGCGGGCCGCTCCCGAAGCGGCTTCCCGCGCGGCCCGGGCGCGACGGAAGAGCGCGACGTTCGAGCGGTGCTCCTCGTAGGTGACCGCGAAGCGGTGCGCTCCCGAGCCGTCCCCGATCGCGACGAAGTAGAGCCACGGCACGTCGGCCGGGGCGACGGCCGCCTCGAGCGCGGCGGCGCCGGGGCTCGCGATGGGGCCGGGGGGCAGGCCCGCACGGGAGTACGTGTTGTACGGGTCGTCGACCTCGAGCCCCTCGCGCGTCAGCGAACCGGCCCAGAGCCCCCGCCGCCGGAGCGCGTAGACGACCGTCGGGTCGCACTGGAGCGGCATCCCGACCTTCAGCCGGTTGTGGTAGACGGCCGAGACGAGCGCCCGCTCCGCCGCGACGCCCGTCTCCTTCTCGACGAGCGAGGCGATCGTGACGGCCTCGAGCGGAGTCCGCCCGAGGGCGCGCGCCCGCTCCTCGAAGCGCTCGGGAAGCGAGCGTCGGAACGCCCTCACGAGCGTCCCGACGATCTCGCGGGCGCCCTGGGTCCGGGTGAAGAGGTAGGTCTCGGGCCCGAGGAACCCCTCGAGGCTCGGCGCCCCGTCCGGGATCCCCTCGAACTCCCAGGGCTGCCCGAAGAGCCCCTCGAGCTCCGCTTTCGTCGCGAGCCCCTCGCGGATGACGAGGGCGAACGTCTCCTCCGCGGTGAGCCCTTCCGGGACCGTCACGCGGTGGACGACGACCCGTCCTTCGACGAGGGCGCGGAGGACCTCCTCCGTCGAGCGCGGGCCTTCGAAGAGGTACTCCCCCGCCTTCAGGCTCTTCCCCGGGAAGAGCAGCCGGAGCGCGGCGTAGGCGACGTGCCGGCTCCTCACGACCCCTTCCCGCTCGAGCGTGCCCAGGATGGCCTTCGTCGTCGTCCCCGGCGGGAGCTCGACGACGGCGGAATCGCCCGCGTAGCCCTTCCAGGGCGTCCGGACGAGGAGGACCGCGGCTCCGGCCGCGAGGAGGGCGAGGGCGAGGAGCGCCGCGAGGAGGCGGGCCGGGCGGCGAGGCGTGAGGCTCAAACGGCGCCCTCTCGGGGGCGATGCGAGAGCCAGTCGCGAAGGAGCTCTGCGGCCGCCTCGGCGTCGAGCGCGGCGGCGCGCCGGCGCCCCACGAGCCCCGCCTCGCGGAGGGACCCTTCGGCCGAGACGGAGGTGAACGCCTCGTCGTGGAGCTCGACCGGGAGACCCGCGGCCTCGGCCAGCTTTCGCGCGAAGCCGCGGGCGCGGGCCGCGAACGGGCTCTCGCCCCCGCCGTCGGCCCGCACGGGGAGCCCGACGACGATCCTTCCGACCTCCCGCTCGCGGGCGGCGGCGGCGACGTCGGAGGCGGCCTGGGCGTCGCTCCTCCTCGCGACGACCCCGACGGGGAGGACGACCTCGCCGGAGGGGTCGGAGACGGCGAGGCCGATCCGCCTTTCCCCGAAATCGACGGCGAGGACCCTCACCGCCCGAGGATAGGGGGGGCCGTCCGGCGGTGTCCATCGGCAGCGGCCGGGTAGGTAGAATCCGACCGCCCCCGGAGGCCCCTCCGTGGCCCGGGAGCCTTACGGAGCGTACGAACGATGAAGAACGTCCTCGTCCTCTCGGCGGCCCGAACGCCGATCGGCACTTTCCTTGGTTCTCTCTCCTCCCTCACCGCCTCGGAGATCGGGGCGAAGGCCCTGAAGGGGTGCCTCGAGCGGACGGAGGTCCCCGGCTACAGGGTCGACCAGGTCCTGATGGGGAACGTCCTGCAGGCCGGGCAGGGGCAGGCGCCCGCCCGGCAGGCGCTCCTCGCCGCGGGCCTCCCGAAGTCGACCGGCGCCGTGACGATCCACAAGGTCTGCGGCTCGGGGATGCGTGCCGTGATGGACGGCGCCAGCTCCATCCGGACGGGCGAGTACGACGTCGTCCTCGCGGGCGGGATGGAGTCGATGTCGAACGCCCCCTACCTCCTCCAGAAGGGGAGGACCGGGATGCGGATGGGGCACGGCCAGCTCCTCGACTCGATGATCCACGACGGCCTCTGGGACCCCTACAAGAACATCCACATGGGCAACTGCGCCGAGCTCTGCGCCGGGAAGTACGCCTTCACGCGCGAGGCGCAGGACGCCTTCGCCCTCGAGAGCTACCAGAGGGCTCGGCGGGCGAACGAGTCGGGCGACTTCAAGGCCGAGATGATCCCGGTCTCGATCGAGGGGAAGAAGGGGGCCGTCGTCGTCGACCGCGACGAGGAGCCCTTCGCCACCCCGCTCGAGAAGCTCGAGAAGATGGGGTCGCTCAGGCCCGCCTTCCAGAAGGACGGGACGGTTACGGCCGCGAACGCCTCGAAGATCAACGACGGCGCCGCGGCCCTCCTGCTCGCGAGCGAGGCGGCCGCCCAGGAGACCGGCGCGAAGCCGATCGGCCGGATCGTCGCCTACGCCTCGCACGCCCAGGAGCCCGAGTGGTTCACGACGGCGCCCTCCTTCGCCGCCAAGAAGGCGCTCGAGAAGGCGGGGATCCCGCTCTCCCAGATCGACCTCTTCGAGGTGAACGAGGCGTTCGCCGTCGTCGCGATGGCCTTCGTGAAGGACATGGAGGTCGACCCGAACCGCGTCAACGTGAACGGCGGAGCCGTCGCGCTCGGCCACCCGATCGGCGCTTCGGGCGCGCGGATCGTCGTCTCGCTCCTCCACGCGCTGAGGGCGCGGAAGAAGAAGTACGGCCTCGCGGCGATCTGCATCGGCGGCGGCGAGGCGACGGCGATGGTGGTGGAGGCCCTGTGATCGACAAGGTCGTCCTCTCCTCGTCGCACCACGAGGCGGCGGCCCGGGCCGTCGCCGACATCCCGTCCGGCGCGACGATCGCCGTCGGCGGCTTCGGCCTCTGCGGCATCCCCGAGAACCTGATCCAGGCGCTCGCCGATCGAGACGTGAAGGACCTCGTCTGCGTCTCGAACAACTGCGGCGTCGACGACTGGGGCCTCGGCGTCCTCCTCGGGAAGAAGATGATCCGGAAGATGGTCTCCTCGTACGTCGGCGAGAACGCCGAGTTCGAGAGGCAGTACCTCACGGGCGAGCTGGAGCTCGAGTTCTGCCCGCAGGGGACGCTCGCCGAGCGGCTCCGGGCGGGGGGCGCCGGCATCGCCGGCTTCTACACCCCGACCGGCGCCGGGACGGTCGTCGCCGAGGGGAAGGAGACGAAGCTCTTCGAGGGGCGCGAGCACGTCCTCGAGCGCGGCATCGTCACCGACTACGCCCTCGTGGCCGCCTGGAAGGCGGACCGGCTCGGGAACCTCGTCTACCGGAAGACCGCCAAGAACTTCAACCCGATGGTCGCCACGGCGGGGAAGGTCACGATCGCCGAGGTCGAGCAGCTCGTCGACGTCGGCGAGATCGACCCCGACGAGATCGACACGCCCGGCGTCTACGTGCAGCGGCTCGTCGTCGCTCCCCGCGCCAAGCGGATCGAGCGGCGCACGGTGAGGAAGGGCTGAGGGGGCGGCGATGGCGAAGCTGGATCGAGACGGAATCGTCGCCCGGGCCGCGCAGGAGCTGCGCGACGGGATGTACGTCAACCTCGGCATCGGGATGCCGACGCTCGTGGCGAACCGGGTCCCCGCCGGCATGGAGGTGGTCTTCCAGTCGGAGAACGGGATCCTCGGCATGGGCCCCTACCCGACGGAGGCCGAGGTCGACGCGGACCTCATCAACGCGGGGAAGGAGACGGTCACGGTCATCCCGGGCGCCGCGTTCTTCTCCTCGGCCGACTCCTTCGCGATGATCCGCGGCGGCCACATCGACCTCTGCATCCTGGGCGCGATGCAGGTCGACGCCGAGGGCTCCCTCGCGAACTGGATGATCCCGGGGCGCCTCGTGAAGGGGATGGGGGGCGCGATGGACCTCGTCGCCGGCGCCCGCCGCGTCATCGTCACGATGGAGCACGTCGCCAAGAACGGCGACCGGAAGGTCCTGAATGCCTGCAACCTCCCCCTCACGGGGAGGCGCTGCGTCCACCGGATCGTCACCGACCTCGCCGTCCTCGACGTGAAGCCGGGCGGCGCGGGGCTCGTCCTCGTCGAGCGGGCGCCGGGCGTCTCCGTCGAGGAGGTCCTCGCGGCGACCGAGCCGCCCCTCGAGGTGAGGGGCGACGTCCCCGAGATGAAGCTCTGAAGCTCCTTTCGCGCGGAGCCCGCCGGCCGCCGCGGCTCGCCCTCGCCGGGCTCGCCGCGGCGGCGCTGCTCCTCGGGGCGCCCGCCGCGGGCCAGTCGTCGTTCGAGAACGACCCGTTCGCCTCGCGCTTCCGCGAGCGGCCGAACCTCGACATCCGGTTCCGCGCGCCCGAGGCCGGCGGGGTCATCAAGGTCTCCGTCTCGGACGGCAAGGGGGGGCGCCAGAGCCTCCTCTCGGAGACGGTCTACGAGATCCAGGCGCCGACCGGGGGCGTCGTCACGGTCGAGTACCAGGACATCCGGCTCACCGCCGACTACGTCCGCGCCGACACGCGGACGAAGCAGGTCGTCGCGGAAGGGGACGTCGTCCTCGAGCAGGGGCCGTCGCGCCTTCAGGGCCTCCGCCTCGAGCTCGACCTGACGGACAAGACGGGCATCCTCACCGACGGCAGCGCCGAGCTCGCCGGGATCCTCGTCCGCGGCGCGACGCTCGCGAAGACGGGCGCGAGGACGTTCGAGATCCGCGACGGGGCGGTCACCGCCTGCGAGGGGTACGACCCGGCGTGGGAGTTCCGCGTGAAGGACGGGCGGGTGACGCTCGACGACTACGCGAAGCTGAAGACCGTCGTCTTCCGGCTCGGGGGCGTCCCGCTCCTCTACACGCCCTACCTCCTCTGGCCGGCGCTCCGCGACCGAGCGTCGGGCTTCCTCGTCCCGGGCGTCGGCTACAGCAGCAGCCGCGGCGCCTTCCTCGGCCTCTCGTACTACCAGGTGCTCGGGCGCTCGGCCGACGCGACCGTCACGACGGACCTCTACACGAAGGAGTTCTTCGGGCTCGGCACCGAGCTCCGCTGGAAGCCGACCGCGGGGACGAGCTTCTCGGGCTACTACTACACCGTCATCGACCCGAACCGGGACTGGCAGTGGAAGACGCTCGGCTCCTTCTCGGCCGACGACCTCGCGCCGCGGACCCGGGCCGTCGTGAACTGGGCCCAGTACTCCGACATCACCTTCTTCCAGAGCTACGACCGCGACTTCGCCCTCACCTCGGCGCGCTCCGTCGGCCAGAAGGCGTTCGTCACGAGGTCCGAGGGGCCCTTCGCCTTCAACCTCCGCCTCGAGCGCGAGACGGCGCTCTACGGCCCGAGCGAGGTCGTCCTCGAGCGCAAGCCCGTCCTCGAGGCGCGCCTGCGGCCGACGGGCCTCTTCGGGAACTCCGTCTTCGTCGAGGCGCAGGGCTCGGGCGGCTTCCTCCGCTCGATCCGGCCGCCCGGGCAGCCCGCCGGCGACTACGCCCGCTTCGACCTCTTCCCGAAGGTCTCGGCCCCCCTCTCGCCGCTCCCCTGGCTCTCGCTGCAGGCCGAGGCGGGCTACCGGCTCACCTCCTACGGCGCGTCCGTCGCCGCCGACGGCCGGACGCTCGCGAGCGAGCCGTGGACCCGGGAGACCTTCGAGGCGGGCCTGAACCTCGTCGGGCCCTCCTTCGCGCGCGTCTTCGACGTCTCGTGGGGAAAGATCCGGAAGCTCAAGCACGTCATCGAGCCGCGCGTCGACTACCAGTACCAGTCGGACCCCGGGGACCTCGAGAAGACCCCGGTCTTCGACGAGGTCGACACGATCCTGCCGTCGCACGCCGTCCGCTACTCGCTCTTCCAGCGGCTCCTCGGCAAGGAGGCGCGCGGCGCCTCGCGCGAGCTCGCCTCGCTCGAGATCTCGCGGACGCACTACCTCGAGCCCCCCGTCGGCCAGCCGACGCTCCGCGACTCCCCGCTCGACGCCGTCCTCCGCGTGAACGTCGGCCCGGGGCTCAACCTCGACGCGCGGACGAGCTGGGACCTCTCGAAGAGCCTCGTCACCGCCTCGAGCGTCTCGGCGAACTTCGGCTCGGCGACGCGCTTCCTCCGCTTCTCCTGGTACGAGAGCCGCCCGTTTCCCGGCGTGAAGGCGTCCTCGCAGCTCCGCTTCGGCGGCGGGGCGCCGATCCTCCCGAACCGGTTCCGGGTCGACGTCGAGGCGAACTACGACATCTCGCAGGGGAAGATGCTCGAGTGGCGGAGCCTCCTGACGTGGGAGGCCTCCTGCTTCAAGATCCTCGGCGAGTACCGCGACCTGAGGATCGGGGCGATCCCGACGCGGGACTACCGGATCGGGCTGAACCTCAAGAACATCGGGAGCTTCCTCGACTTCACCGGCCGCGTCTCCTACTGACGGGGCCGCTCGGGAGGGACGGAACGGGATGACGGAGCTGATCCTCGGCGCGGGCGGGATGCTCGCGCGCGGCCTCGCGGCGGAGCGCCCCTCGGCGCTCTCGCTCGGCATCGGCGAGCTCGACGTCACGGACGCGGCCGCGCTCGCGAAAGCCATCGTCCCCGGCGTCTCGATCGTCTGGAACGCGGCGGCCGACACGCGCGTCGACCTCTGCGAGAGCGACCCGGGGCACCTCGCGGTGAACGACGTCGCCGTCGGCGAGATGGCGCGCCTCTGCCGCGAGGCCGGGGCTCTCCTCGTCCACGTCTCGACGGACTACGTCTTCGACGGGAAGCCGGGCCGCCCCTGGCGCGAGGACGACCCCGTCGCCCCGGTCAACGCCTACGGCCGCGGCAAGCTCGGCGGCGAGCGGCGCGCCCTCGCGAGCGGCGCCGAGGCCCTCGTCGTCCGCACCTCGTGGGTCTTCGCCCCGGGAGGGGTCAACTTCGTCGACACGATCCTCGGCCTCGCCGAGCAGGGGAAGGAGGAGCTGAAGGTCGTCGACGACCAGCGCGGCCGGCCGACCTTCGCCCCCGACCTCGCCCGGGCCCTCGTGAAGCTCGTCTCGGCCGGCGCCCGCGGCCTCGTCCACTTCGCGAACTCCGGCGAGACGACGTGGTACGGCCTCGCGCGGGAGGCGCTCGCCCGCGCGGGTCACGGCCGCGTCCGGCTCGTCCCCTGCACGACCGCGGAGTTCCCGCGGCCCGCGGCGCGCCCGGCGAACTCGGTCCTCGACACGTCGCGCTACGAGGGCCTCGCCGGCGAGGCGCCGCGCCCCTTCACCGAGGCTCTCGACGAGCACCTGCGCCTTCGCGCGGAGGCGCGCCGGGCGTGAGCGTCGACGCCGCGGAGGCGAAGCGGAAGGCCGTCCACGTCGGGATGGCGGCGTTCGCCCTCCTCCTCCGCTGGCTCGACTGGCGGGGAGCGGCCCTCTGCGCGCTCGCCGCTTTCGCCTTCAACGTCCTCGCCCTGCCGCGGCTCGGCGGGCGAAGCCTCTTCCGCGACGACGACCGCGCCCGCGGCTTCCCGGTCGGGATCCTCCTCTACCCGCTCGTCGTCCTGGCGCTGGTCCTCCTCTTCCCGCACCGCCTCGACCTCGCCGTCGCGGGCTGGGGCTACCTCGCCTTCGGCGACGGCTTCGCGACGCTCGCCGGGATGTCGCTCGGCGGGCCGCGCCTCCCCTGGAACGCCGGGAAGCGCTGGAGCGGTTTTGCGGGCTACGTCGTCTTCGGGAGCCTCGGCGCGGCTGCGCTCTCCTCCTTCGTCGCGGGGCGCCTCCCCACGCCGGTCGAGGCGGCCGCCTTCCTCCTCGCGGGGCTCGCCGGAGCGGCCGTCGAAGGCCTCCCGTCGGAGCTCGACGACAACCTCGTCCCGCCGCTCGTCGCCGCGGGGACGCTCGCCGCGCTCCTCCCCGCGCTCCCGAACGCCGCGTCGCTCCTCGAGCCCGATGCCCGCCGGCAGCTTCTCGTCGGAATCGCCGTGAACGTCGCGCTCCCCGCCGTCGCCGCGCTCCTCCGCGTCGTCCGCCCCTCGGGCGCCGTCGCGGGCGGGCTCGTCGGCGGGCTCGTCCTCGGCCTCGGCGGCTGGGGTCCGTACGCCCTCCTCTGGGCCTTCTTCGCGGGCGGCACGCTGGCGACGCGTTTCGGGCGGAAGCGGAAGGAGGCGATGGGGAAGGCCGAGGAGGCGGGAGGCCGCAGGGGCGCCGCGAACGTCCTCGCGAACTGCTCCGTCGCGGCGTTCCTCGTCGCCGTCGCCGCCCTCACGCCCGCCCCGGCGCCCCCCTTCCTCCTCGCGGCGGCGGCGGCCTTCGCGACGGCGCTCATGGACACCGTCGGGACCGAGGTCGGCCAGGCGCTGAAGACCCCGACCGTCCTCCTCCCCGACTTCCGCCGCGTCCCCCCCGGGACGGACGGCGCCGTCTCCGTCGGAGGGACGCTCGCCGGCCTTCTCGGCGCCGCGCTCCTCGCCTCGCTCGGCGCCTCGCTCGGCCTCTACGCTCCCAGCGGGATCGCCGTCGTCGTCGCCGCCGCCTTCGCCGGCACCGTCGCCGAGAGCCTCCTCGGCCGCGACGGCGCCCCCTGGCGCGTCACGAACGGCCACGTCCTCAACTTCCTCAACACCCTCGCCGGCGCCGCCCTCGCCCTCCTCCTCGCCTGAGGATGGGCCCGGGAGACGGGGTCAGGCCCCCGTCGCGCGCTGCGCCGGCTCCGTAGAATAGAAAATCAAGACCTGACCCCAAGCTTGTCGATGATGAAGGTGGCGACGTGCTCGGCGTAGGTCCCCTGGCCGAAGCCGGCGTCGTAGCCGAGCTCGACGGCGAGCTTGTTGCTGATGCGGGTGCCGCCGGCGCAGACGACGAAGCGCTCGCGGAGGCCGCGGGCCTCGAGGAGCTCGATCAGCTCCGTCAGGTTCCGGACGTGGACGTCCTTCTGCGTGACGATCTGGCTGACGAGGATCGCGTCGGCGTTCACCTTCACCGCGTGGTCGACGAGCTTCTCGTTCGGCACCTGGGCGCCGAGGTTGTGCGCCTCGACCTCCGCGTAGCGCTCGAGGCCGTAGTGGTGGTTGTACCCCTTCATGTTCATGATGGCGTCGATCCCCACCGTGTGGGCGTCGAAGCCGGTGCAGGCGCCGACGACGACGAGCTTCCGCCCGAGCCTCTCGCGGATCACGGCGCACGCCTCGCTCATCGAGTAGAGCTTCTCGCCCGTCGCCTCCTCGACGTGGATCGCGTCGAGGTCGACGGCGAGCTCGGTCTTCCCGTAGGCGACGTAGAAGCTGAAGCCCTCGGAGAGGGGCGCGGCGTGGACGACCTCGGCGTGCCGGAAGCCGAGCTTCTCGACGAAGAGGCGCGCGGCCTCGCGGCCGCGGGGGCCGAAGGGGACGGGGAGCGTGAAGGAGAGCTGGACGGCGCCGTCGTCGAGGGTGTCGCCGTAGGGGCGGACGATCGTCGTCATCTCAGGCCTCCAGCTCGAGCTCGCGGCGCAGGTGCGTCTCGAACGGGTTCCAGTAGCCCGGGGCCTTCTTCCGGAGGCCGTCGAGCCCCTTTCCGCCGTCGCGGGGGCGCTTCACGTCGGCGAAGAGCCCCTCGGCGATCGCGTCCATCAGCCCGGCCTCCTCGATCCGCTCGAGGAAGGCGACCGTCTCCTCGAGGACGGAGTGCGCCCGCTTCACGATCACGCCATCCGGGCGGAACGTCACCTCGGCGCCGAGGTCGGCCATGTTCCCCATGACGTACTTCGCGTTCTCGAGGGCGAGGTAGCGGTCCTGCATGAACGGCGTGTGGATCGCCTCGGTGAGCATCCCGAGGAGGTGGATCCCCTGGCCGGTCATCTGCGAGACGAAGTTGAAGAGGGCGTTCTGGACGACGCCCCTGAAGACGTCCCCCGTCATGAACTTCGTCGGCGGCATGTACTTCAGCGGCGCCTCGGGGAAGATCTCGCGCGCCATGAGCGCCTGCGAGAGCTCCATCAGGAAGCCGTTCCGGATCGACGGGTCCATCTCGAAGGCGTGGCCGAGCCCCATCTGCCACGGCGCGAGCCCGGCCGAGAGCGCGAAGCGCTCGTTCAGGAACTGGCTCGCGAGGACGGTGTAGGCCTTCTCGACGGCGTCCGACGTCGTCAGGTAGTTGTCCTCGCCCGTGTTGATGATGACGCCGGCCCAGGCGTTCACCATCCGGCTGAACATCTGGTCGACGAACGTCCGGTACATGTTGATGTCGCGGAAGAGGATCCCGTACATCGAGTCGTTCAGCATCATGTCGAGGCGCTCGAGCGCCCCCATGACCGCGATCTCGGGCATGCAGAGGCCGGAGGCGTAGTTCGTCAGGTAGACGTAGCGCCCCTGCCGCTCGACCTCCTCGTCGAGCGCGGCCCGCATGATCCGGAAGTTCTCCTGCGTCGCGTAGGTGCCGCCGAAGCCCTCCGTCGTCGCGCCGTACGGGACGTAGTCGAGGAGCGACTGCGCCGTCGTCCGGATGACGGCGACGACGTCGGCCCCCTGCGCGGCGGCGGCGCGCGCCTGCTTGACGTCCTCGTGGATGTTCCCGGTCGCCACGATGACGTAGAGGAGCGGCGAGTGGTTCTTCCCGGCGAAGCGGGCGAGCTGCTCCTCGCGGCGGGATCGGTTCCCCTTCACGCGCCGCGTCGCGGCCGCGACGAGCTCGGCCGCCTTCCCCTCGAGCGCGGCCGGGTCGGCGAGCGGGAGCGTCGAGACGTCGAGGCCCGAGGCCACCTTCCGCGAGAGCCCCGCGGCGTCCTCGCCGGTCCTGAGGAGGGCGTTCACCCACCACCGGAGCGCCCCCTCCTCGAGCCGGCCCGAGAGCCGGTCGACGACGAGGTTCGGGACGGGGACGCCGTCGGCGTCGGCGCCGTCGGCGCCGGCGAGGCGGAGCGTCGCGCGCTCCACTGTGACGGTCGTGTGCGCGTCGATGAACTCCTGCACGGGGGCGACGATCCGCGAGGCGAGCTCGCGGGCGCGGTCGATCCTCTCCTTCGGCAGGTTCAGACGGCTCTCCATCGGGTTCTCCTTCTCACTCCCCGTCGTCGAGGAGCTCTTCGGCCCGGCGCGCGAGCGCCGGGGCGAGCCCGAGGAGCCGGGCGACGGCGATCGCGTCGGACCGCCGCTCGCCCGGGAGGTCGGGCTCGAGGGAATAGCGCATGAGCGTGTCGATGCGCCGGATCCTCGCGGCGAGGTCCTCTCCCGCGGCGGCGTCGAGGTCGAGGCGCGCGCGGTCGAGGCCTCCCATCCGGAGGTAGCGGACGCCGGGGAGCCTCTTCACCCCCCGGAAGTGCGTCGAGAAGAGGACGACGGCGCGAGGAGACGCGGCGAGCTCCTCGAGGATCGCCGAGAGGAGCGCCTCGGCCTCTCGCGAGCTCGTCGTCCTCGCGAACTCGTCGAAGAGGGCGAGAGTCTCGCCCCCGAAGTCGGCGTGCGCCTCCGCGAAGCGGCGGATCTCGAACCCGAAGCCCGAGAGCCCGCGCTCCTCCTCCGGGGCGCGCCCCTCGCCGACGTAGTGGATCGTCTCGAAGAGGCGCGTCGTGAAGCGCCGGGCCGGGACGAAGAGCCCCGACTGCGCGGCGAGCTGGAGGAAGGCGAGCGTCTTCAGGACGACCGTCTTCCCCCCCATGTTCGAGCCGAAGAGGACCGTCGGCCCCGGCTCGAACGTCGCATCGAGCGGTGCGTACGGGGCGCCGAGCGCGGCGCAGAGCTCCTCGGTCGGGAGGTGGCGTCCCGCCTCGACCCGGACCGGGCCGTCGCCGAGAACGGGGCGCGTCAGGCCGTTCTCCCGCGCGAGGTCCGCGCCGGCGAGGGCGAGGTCGAAGCTCTCGATCGCCTCGGCCTGGGCGGCGAGGAGCGGGAGGGCCTCGCGGAGCGGGACGGAGAGGGCCTCGAGGACGCGCGCCTCGAGCTGCCGCTCGCGCGCGAGGAGCGCGGCGCGCTCGTCGGCGAGGCGGAGCGCCTCGGCGCCCGGCCGCGGCCTCACGCAGAGCTGAAGCGCGTCCCACGGCTCGACGTCGAGGAGGCCGGCGGAGTCGGCCGGCTCGCCGAGCCTTTCGCGCGGGACGAGGAGGAAGGCGCGTCCCTCGAAGGCGAAGCCGAAGCGGGCGCGGAGGGCCTCCTCGCGCGCCTCGCGGAGCCGGAGCGTCGCGGCGTCGTTCTCGCGGAGAGCGCGGCGGACCTCGGCGAGCCCGGGGTCGTAGGCGTCGGCCACGTGAAACGTCTCGTCCCCCTGGCGGCCGCGCCCCAGGAGCTCGAGGAGCGTCGCGGGGAGCGGCTCGAGGCCGAAGCGGGCCGGGAGGCCCGCGGGGAGGAGCGCGAGGAGGGCCGCGTGGTTGAAGAGGAACTTCTTGAGCTGGAAGAGCTCGACCTCGTCGAACGCGCCGCGCGCCTCGCCGGGGAGCCGGGGAAGGCGGCCGAGGTGGTGGCGGATCCGGTCGTGGCGGACGCGGTCGCCGTCGAGATCGGCGAGGAGCGCGAGCGCCTCGTCGGTGAGGTCCCAGCGCCGTTCGAGCGCCTCGCGGCTCGCGAGGACCGCGCCGCGCGCCTTCGCGGCCCGCCCGTAGGGCGTCTCCGGGCGGAAGCGCGCGAGGAGTGCGTCGAGCCCGGCCCAGGCCGCGAGCTCGACGCTCACGCGGCGACCTCGTAGGGGTTGCCGAGGAGGTGCGGCGCGACCGAGGGCCCGGCCGCGGCCTCGAGCTCCTCCCTCGTCACGTCCCGGAGCGAGGCGACGACGCCGAGGAGCGGGAACCCGCGCCGGAGCGAGCAGGGAACGGAAGCGAGGAGGCGGAGCAGCTCGCGCGGCGGGAGGAAGAGCTTCGTGAAGTCCTCGAGGGAGAGCGGCGGCGCGGGCGAGGGGAGCCGGTCCCGCGCCTCCTCCGTCAGCGGGCCCTCGACGCGGAGCGCCCCAGCCGCGGGCTCGGGTGAGACGGGCAGCTCGGCGAGGGCGACGAGGGCGCGCAGCTCCTCGGCGAGACGGGCGAGGTTCCCGCGGTCGACGCGCACGGTGTAGACGAAACGCGCCCCGGCGAGGGCGCCGACCTGCGTCAGCCGGCTCGCGGCGCCGTCGACGAGGCACGAGGCGGCCCACCGCTCGCTTCGCGCGAGCGCGACGGCCCCGGCGAGGGCGCCGACGCTCTCGGCGCCGACGAGCGTCACCT
>JBDIBE010000043.1:0-14073 GCA_039812785.1 Thermoanaerobaculia bacterium
CTCGGGATGCGCGCCGACCGGCACGGGCCTCGAAGCCCTCATCCACGCGGGCCCCGAGCTTTTCCTCGACCGGCCTTCCGCGGCCTGCCTGCGCCGCGACGCGGCCGATCTCGTCCGGTTCCTCAGCGACGCGCCGATCTCGTACCGCCCGTGGCGCTTTCGCAGGTTCTTCTTCGCCGTGTCCCACCGCGAGGCGACCTTCGACCTGCCGACTCTGCTCGACTACCTGAACGAGGACGTCCCGTCCCTCGAGCGGAAGCTCCACGCGGCGCAGGCGCGCCACCGGGGGTCGGCCGGCTCCGCGCCCGCCGCATCGCCGTGATCGCGTTCCTCACGCTCCTGCTGGGCCTCGTCCACGGGCCTGTCGACGTCGCGCTCTCCGCGTCGCCCGAGGTCGCGCGGATCGAGCTCCTCGTGGACGGCGCGAAGGTCGCCGAGATCGGGCCGCCGTGGCGGGCCCGGGTCGACCTCGGCGCCGAGCTGGCGCCGCGGGAGCTCGTCGCCGTGGCATACGGGACGCGCGGAGAAAGGCTCGGCGACGCACGGCAGTGGGTGAACCGAGCGAGACCCCGAGCGGAGGCTTCGTTCGCCCTCGAACGGGACCGCGACGGTCGCGTCCTGACCGCTCGGCTCGTCTGGAAGTGCCTCCAACGGCCGCGCCCCCTCCAGGTCGCGGTCTCCTTCGACGGCTATCCCGTCGCGGCGGACGAGCCGTCCCGGATCCCGGTCCCGCCGCACGCGGCCTCGGTCTCCCACGTCCTCCTCGCGGACCTCGACTTCGGGGGCGGGATCACCGCGACCGCCGTCGCGAGCTTCGGCGGCCAGCAGCGCGACGAGACCGACCGGCAGATGACCGCGTTCCCGGTCCGCGTCTCGCGGAAGGACGGCCTGCCGAAGACCGGAGGGCTCGAGGGCTGGTTCGAGGCCTCGGGCGTGCCGCTCGCCGTCGCCGCGGTCGAGGAGGGGCCCGCGGAAGTCCTCTTCGTCCTCGCCGGCGACGCCCGGGCAGACCTCGACCGGCTCTGGAGGGAGGACGTCTGGCCCTGGCCGTGGCCCCGGTCGCGGCCGCTCTCCCTCCCGAGGGCGACCCGCCGCGCCTTCGTCGAGACGCGGCCCTTGTTCGTCGGGGACGACAGCGGAATCGCGCGCCTCTTCCCGATCTCCGAAGCGCCCCCGGACGACACGGGCAACTTCCTCCGGACGGCGCACGATCTCCCGACGCCCGACGAGGTGAAGTCCCGCCCGAGCATCGCGGAGTCCGTCGCGGTCTCCGCCCTCGCGGCGACGGCGCGGGAGCGCCGGCGCGCGGTCGTCCTGCTCCTCGGCGAGGGCGCCCGGGACGAGGGACCGCTCGACGCCGCTCGCGTCCACCGCTACCTCGGACGGATCCGCGTGCCGCTCCACGTCTGGAGGATTGCCGTCGGAGAGGCCCCGGCCGGCGCCGACTGGCCCGGGGCCGTCGACGCGACCACGATCGAGGGGATGGGCCTCGCCTTCGAGGCACTCCGGGCGGACCTCGCCTCCCAGCGGATCGTCTGGCTCGAGGGACGTCACGACCCGGCGGCGATCGCCCTCACGGAGAAGGCAGCCGGCGTCGTCGCGGCCCGATGACCCCTCCGGGAGCCCTCCGTCTCTTCATGACGCACTGCGTCATTCCGGGCGTATGATCGACGGCCGGCGGGGTGCGGCGACGCGCCTCGCGGCGCTCCGGCACCTCGTCGAAGGAGATCCCACCTTGACGAGGCGTTCCAGGCTCCCCCGCTCCTCTCCCGCGCTCCTCCGGATCGCGGCTGGCTGTGCGCTCGCGCTCGCCGTGGCGCTCCCCGCCGACGCGCTGGAGCTCACCCTTCCCGAGGCGCAGGCGCGACTCCGCGCCTCGCACGAGGCGCTCAAGGCGGCCGGCCACGAGGTCCGCGAGCGGCAGGCCGAGGTCGGCGCCGCCGACGCGCTGAGGTGGCCGAAGATCGAGGCGAACGCGCGCTGGACGAGGCTCGACGGCCCGATCACGATCGACCTCGACCCGGTCCGGCAGGTCATCCTCGCCCTCCACCCGAACGTCCCCGGCGCCGCCGTCCCGCCCTTCCTCCTCGACGTGCAGGACGAGCAGTACGGCCGCGCCGACGTCCGCTTCACATGGCCCCTCTTCACGGGCGGGAAGATCGACGCCGCCCGCGACGCCGCCGGGGCGCGCCTCGCCGACGCGAGCGCGACGGTGCGGGGCGTCGAGGAAAGCCTCTCGGCCGAGCTCGCGCGGCGCTATTTCGGCGTGAGGCTCGCCGCGCGCGCCGTCGCCGTCCGCGAGGAGGTCCTCGGGGGCTTGGACGGGCACGTGAGGAACGCGAAACGGCTCGAGGAGGAGGGCTTCCTCTCGAAGGCCGAGAGCCTCCACGCCGAGGTGGCGAGGACCGACGCGGACCGCGAGCTGAAGGCCTCCCGCCATGACCTCGCCCTCGCGCAGGAAGCGCTCGCCGGCCTCCTCTCGCTCCCGGGCGAGGAGTCCGGGTCCATCGTCCCGACGACGCCCCTCTTCGTCGCGGAGCTCCCGCCCCTCGACGAGATGAAGAAGACCGCCGTCGACGCGAACCCGGCTCTCGCGCGGCTCTCCGCGAACGCGGAGCTCGCGGGCGCGGGCCTCTCGGCCGAGAAGGCCCGCTGGTACCCCGAGCTCGGCGTCT
This sequence comes from Thermoanaerobaculia bacterium, assembly GCA_039812785.1. Taxonomy (GTDB): domain Bacteria; phylum Acidobacteriota; class Thermoanaerobaculia; order UBA5066; family UBA5066; genus UBA5066. The sequence goes on from JBDIBE010000043.1 coordinate 2,676, forward strand.
TCGGCTACCGCGAGCTCTACAAGGCGGGGCTCACGCTCCTCGACCCGGTCTGGGCCGCGGGGATCAGCGCCCGCTGGACCCTCTTCGACGGCTTCTCCCGCGAGAAGGGGATCGTCGCGGCGAGGGAGCGCGTCTCCCGCGTCGACGAGCTTGTGAAGAGGGCGCGGCGCGACGTCGAGACGCTCGTCGAGAAGAAGTACCGCGAGGCGACGAAGGCCCGGGAGCAGGTCGAGGCCTTCGGCGCGGCGCTCGCCCTCGCGCGCGAGAACCTGCGCGTCAGGACGAGGGCCTTCGAGGAAGGGGTCGCGACGTCGCTCGACGTCGTCGACGCCCGCCTCTCCCTCGCGAAGGTCGAGCTCGGGAGGCTCGCCGCCGCGCGCGACTTCGACGTCGCGCTCGCCGAGCTCCTCGAGGCCGCCGGCCAGTCCGAGAGATACGAAGCGCTCCGCGCGGGCGGGGCGGGAGACGTGGAACAGTGAAAGAGAGAACGAAGGGAATCCTCGCGGTCGCGGGCGGCGTCGCCGTCCTGGGCCTCCTCGCCCTCGCCGCGCTCCTCCTCTCGCGCCCCGCGCCGGAGACGCTCCAGGGCGAGGCGGACGCGACGAAGGTCGACGTGGCGGCGAAGGTCGCCGGCCGCGTCGCCTCGATCGCGGTGAAGGAAGGGGACGCCGTGAAGAAGGGCGATCCCGTGGCCACGATCGACAGCCCCGAGATCCGCGCCCGGATGGACCAGGCCGAGGCGGCGAAGGCGGGCGCCGTCGCCCAGCGCGAGAAGGCCGACCGTGGCGCGCGCGAGGAGGAGATCCGCGCCGCGAAGAGCCAGTGGGACCGCGCCCGCCACGCGGCCGACCTCGCCGAGGTGACGTTCGGCCGGCTCGAGAGGCTCGCGCGCGACGGCGTCGTGCCGAAGCAGCGGCGCGACGAGGCCGAGGCGCAGTGGAAGACGTCGCGCGACGCGGCCGAGGCGGCGAAGGCCGTCTACGACATGGCCGTCGCCGGCGCCCGCCGGGAGGACCGCGAGGCCGCGGCGGCGCTCGTCTCGCGGGCGAACGGCGCCGTCGAGGAGGTGAAGGCCTTCCTCGACGAGACGAAGGTCGCCGCCCCCGCCGCGGGGGAGGTCTACCGCCGGAACGTCGAGCCGGGAGAGATCGTCCCGGCCGGCTTCCCCATCGTCACGCTCGTCGACCTCTCCGACGTCTGGGTCACGTTCCAGGTTCGCGAGGACCGGCTCGAGAAGCTCAAGATGGGGGCCACCGTCCCGGCCCGCTTCCCCGCCCTCGGGAACGAGGAAATCCCGCTCACCGTCTCCTTCGTCGCGCCGCAGGGCGACTTCGCGACGTGGCGGGCGACGAGCGCGCAGGGGGGCTTCGACCTGAAGACGTTCGAGGTGCGGGCGCGGCCCGCGCGGCCCGTCCCGGGCCTCCGCCCCGGGATGAGCGCCGTCCTGACGTGGCGCTAGGCGGCTCCCCCGGCGTCCTCTCCGCCGCGCGGCGGGAGGCGGGGCGGCTCGTCGGAAGCCGCTACGCCCTCGTGCTCCTCGTCCTCCTGCCTCTCGCGGGGTTCGCCCTCGTGGCCGCGATCTTCGGCAGCCGTCTCCCGTCGGACCTCCCCGTCGCCGTCGTCGACGCGGACCGCTCCCTCCTCTCGCGCCGGCTCGTGAGGATGCTCGACGCGACGAAGACGATGCGGGTCACCGGCCCCTTCGCGACGCCGGAGGCCGCGCTCGACGAGGTCCTCTCGGGGCGCGCCTACGCCGTCGTCGTGATCCCGGAGCACCTCGAGCGCGACGTGAAGCGGGGCGAGGCGCCGAAGGTCGTCCTCTGGGTCGACGCGATCCGGATGATCCCCGCGAGCATCCTCAAGCGCGACGTGAAGGGCGTCGTCGGCACGCTCTCGGCCGGCGTCGAGATCCAGGCCCGCAGGGCGCTCGGAGAGCCGCCCGACGTCGCCGCCGCGCGCTTCGAGCCGGTGAGGTCGATGCGCGGCGCGCTCTTCAACCCCGGCCTCGACTACCTCGCCTTCCTCGCGCCGGCCCTCGTGCCGACGCTCCTGTCGATCTTCGTCCTCGTCGGCGCGGTGAACGCCCTCGGGAGCGAGCTGCGCGACGGGACGGCCGGCGCGTGGCTCGAGGCGGGCGGGAGCGCGACGCGGGCCGTCCTCGGGACGCTCCTGCCGCAGTCGGCCTGGTTCACGGCGCTCGGCCTCGCGGCGACGGCCGTCCTCTTCCGCCTCCTCGGGGTCCCGCTCCGCGGGAGCGCCGCGCTCGTCGCCCTCGGCACGCTCCTCCTCGTCCTCGCCTATCAGGCCGCGGCGCTCCTCCTCGTCGCCTCGAGCGGGAACCTCCGCCTCGCCTCGAGCGGGGCCGCCTTCTACGGCGGGCCGGCCTTCGCCTTCACGGGCGTGACGTTCCCGGCGTTCGGGATGCCGCTCGCCGCGAAGGCGTGGGGCGCCGTCCTCCCTCTCACCCACTACATCGACCTCCTCGTCTCCCAGGCGATGCGCGGCGCCCCGCCCTCGACGGCGCTCGCGCCGCTCCTCGCGCTCGCGGCGTTCGTCGTCGTGATCCCGCCCCTCACGCTCTGGCGGATGGGCGGCCTCATGCGCGACCCGTCGACCTGGGGGCGGACGTGAGGACGGTCCTCCGCGCCTTCCGCGACGAGGTGAAAGGCGCCCTCCGCGACCCGGGCGCCCTGCTCGTCCTCGTCGGGGCGATCTCGCTCTACGCCTTCTTCTACCCGACGCCCTACCGCCGCGAGGTGCTGAAGGAGTCGCCCGTCGTCGTCGTCGACCTCGACCGCACGCCGCTCTCGCGGCAGCTCGCGCGGCTCGCCGACGCCCACGAGCTCGTCCGCGTCGCCGCGCGTGCCGGGAGCCTCGCCGAGGCCGAGCGGCTCGTCCTCGAGGGGAAGGTTTGCGGCGTCCTCGCGATCCCCGAGGGGCTCGAGCGCGACGTGAAGCGCGGCGCGCCGGCCACGGTCGGCGTCTTCGCCGACGCTTCGTACTTCCTCGTCTACCGCCAGGTCCTCACCGGGCTCGCCGAGGCGACGGGCGTCCTCTCGGCCGGCGTCGAGATCCGCCGGCTCGAGGCGCTCGGGATGCCCGAGGCGAAGGCCCGCGCCTTCCGCGACCCGCTCCCGCTCGTCGTCCGGCCCCTCTTCAACCCGGCGGAGGGGTACGCGACGTACGTCGTGCCGGGCGTCCTGATCCTGATCCTCCAGCAGACGCTCCTCATCGGGATCGGCCTGCGCGGCGCGGCCGACCTCGACCTCCTCGGGAAGGGGCCGCTCCTCGCGCGGGCGACGGCGTCCGTCCTCGGGCGGACGCTCGCCTTCGTCCTTCTCTACGCCGTCCACGCCCTCTTCTACTTCGGGATCGTGGCGCGCCTCTTCGGCTTCCCGGTGCGCGGCCGCGCCCTCGCGGCCGCCGCGGTCGTCGTGCCGTTCCTCCTCGCGACGAGCTTTCTCGGCCTCGCGCTCTCCGTCCTCTTCACGCGGCGCGAGCACGCGATCCAGGCGCTCCTCTTCACGTCGCTCCCGGCCGTCTTCCTCGCCGGGTGGTCGTGGCCCCCCGAGGCGCTGCCGCGGTGGCTCCGCCTCGCCTCGCAGCTCGTCCCGACGACGAGCGCGATCCCGGCGCTCCTCCGCGTCAACCAGGCCGGCGCCTCTCTCTCGAACGTGCGGCGCGAGCTCGCCGTCCTGTGGGGGCTCGCGGCCGCCTTCTTCCTCCTCGCCGTCCTCTCCCAGGCCGCCCGCGGCAGGCGCGCGGCCTGACCCTCAGGCCCCGAAGTGCCCGCGGAGGAGCGCGAGCGCCTCGGCGCGGCGCGCGAGGCTCGCCTTCCCCTGGAAGAGCTTTCCCGAGCCGCCGCCGCGGCCTCCGAGCGCCTCCGCGACGGCGGCGCCGAGAGCCTTCACGTCGGCGGACGTCTCGCCGCCCCCCGCGAGGAGGAACGCCTCGGCCCCCCCGCTCGCAGACGTGAGCAGCGCGACGCCCGGCGACGGGAGCGAGGAGAAGCGCTTCCCGACGCGCGTGAGGAACGCGAGGTCGCGCCCGTCGAAGTGCGCCTCGACGACGGCGGCGCCCGACGCCGCGAGGGCGTCGGCCCTGGCTTCCGCGAGCTCCTCTTCCGCGGCGCGGAGCGCCTTCCCCGCCTCGCCGAGCTGCGCGAGCTTCGCCTCCGCCGCCCCGGCGAGGAACGCGTCGGGCGCGCCGAGAAGGACGCGGAGCCGCGCGCTCCGCTCCTCGTGCGCGGCGAGGCGCCGGCGGACGCGCCCTCCCGCGACGAAGAAGAGGCGCGTTCCGCCCCGCAGCTTCTCGGTGCCGAGGAGCTTCAGCGCCTCGATCTCCGCGGTCGAGGAGAGGTGCGTCCCGCCGCAGGTGTTCAGGTCGACCCCCTCGATCTCGACGAGGCGGACGTCTCCCGTGTGCCCCTCGGGCAGGCCCCGCGTGCGGACGGGGAGCGAGGCCATCTCCTCCGGGCTCGCGCGCCTCGCCCTCACGGGGCGCGCCGCGCGGATCTCGCGGGCCACCTCCTCCTCGAGGCGCTCCGCGTCGCCCGCCGAGATCGACGGGACGGCGAGCTCGACGTCGCACGTCTCGGGGCCGAGGTGGAAGGCCGTCGTCTCCCACCCGAGCCGGTCCGCGGCCACCGCCGTCAGGAGGTGCTGGCCCGTGTGCTGCTGCATGTGGTCGAAGCGGCGGGCCCAGTCGAGTCGGACGCGGACCGGCCCCTTCGGTACGGGAGCGGCGAGGAAATGGCGCACCGCGCCCTCCGCCTTCTGCACGTCGAGGATCGCGACGTCGCCGAGGAAGCCGCGGTCGGAGGGCTGGCCGCCTCCCTCCGGGAAGAGGACGGTGTCGTCGAGGACGGCCCAGGGGCGATCGCCGTCGAGACCGGTCGCGACGACGCAGGTCTCGAGCTCGGTGCTCCGGGGGTTGCGCTCGTAGGCGTAAGGCGCGTTCATGACGCGAGGTTACCCGCGGACGCGCCGCCGTAGAATCGGCGGGAGGAAGACGTGAAATCGCTCGCCCCGGACAGACGCCCGACCGTCGCGGCGCTCGTCTTCGCGTCGCTCCTCGCCGCCTGCGGGGGACGCGAGGCGCCCTCCTCCCGTCCGCTCGTCCTCGGCCAGCCGACGTCGGCGCTCAGCCTCGACCCCTACCTCCACGACGAGGAGTCGACCTACTCGACGCTCGAGCACTTCTACGAGCGCCTCGTCGCCTTCGGACCCGAGATGGAGCTCGTCCCCGAGCTCGCCCTGACCTGGCAGAACCCGACCGACACGCTCTGGCGGATCCGCCTCCGTCGCGGCGTCCTCTTTCACGACGGCCGGCCGTTCGAGGCCGAGGACGTCGCGGCCTCCATCCGGCGGGCGCGCGCGCTTCCCGGCTCCCGTGTCGCCTACTACCTCGAGAGCGTCGCCGACGTCCGCGCCCCCGACTCCGAGACGGTCGAGATCGAGACCGCCCGCCCCTCTCCCGTCCTCCTCAACAAGCTCGCCTTCGTCGCGATCGTCCCGCGCGACACGCCGATGACGCCGGTGACGCACCCGATCGGGACGGGCCCGTACCGCTACGTGAGCGGGCACGCCGGCGGCGAGATCGTCGGCGAGCGCTTCGACCGTTACTGGGGGCCGCGCCCCGGCTGGGAGAGCGTCCGCTTCGTCTCCTTCCCGGAGGCGCGGAACCGGGGCGAGGCCGTCGTCTCGGGAGCGGCGGACGCCGTCTCCCGCTTCCCTTACGACATGACCGCCTGGGCGTCGCGCCAGAAGGGAATGCGCCTCGTCGCGACGCCGGGGCTCGGGGTGACGCTCCTCGGCTTCTCCGTGAGGCCGCCGAGCCCGTTCGCCGATCTCCGCGTGAGGAGGGCGGTCGCCGCGGCGATCGACCGCGTCGACCTCGTCCCGCCCGACGAGAGGAAGTACTCCATCCCGATCGAGCAGTTCGTCCCGGCCGGCGTCTTCGGCTACCTCCCCGCTCTCTCCGGCGCCCGGCCCGCTCCGCGCGAGGCGCGCCGCCTCCTCGCCGAGGCTCGCTTTCGCGCCGACGCCCCGATCCGTTTCACCTTCGCCGACACCCATGCCGACGTGGGGCGCTCGCTCGTGAGGCAGCTCGGTGCCGCGGGGATCCCGCTCGTCCCGGAGCCGCTCCCGCAGGCCGAGCTCTACGCCCGCTTCGAGAAGGACCCGCCGGTCCTCTTCCTGATGTCGTGGGCCGCCGGGACGGGCGACGGCTCGGACGTCCTCGAGGCGCTCTTCCACACTCCCGAGGGAGGGCTCGGCACCGCGAACCGGTTCGGCTACGCGAACCCCGAGCTCGACGCCCTCGTCGCCTCGGCGGCCCGCTCCCTCGACCCCGCCTCGCGCCGCGCGGCGCTCTGGGACGCCTTTCGCCTCCTCGGCCGCGACCTGCCGGCCGTCCCGCTCCTCCAGCGCTCGAGCCTGTACGCCGTCCGGCCCGACCTCGAGTGGACCCAGCGCCGCAACCGCCGGATGCGGGCGGTCGACCTCGCTCCGGCCGCCCGCTGACGGTCCGACGCTTCTGTCGCATTTCCCATCCAATCCGACATTTTCGTCGTATCGTTCGGCCGTGCCCCCCCGCCGGCCGAACGCCGCCCCGCTTTCCGGGCTCCGCGAGATCGCGCGGGCCCTGTCGCGGACGCTCGACCGCGCCTCGGCAGTCGCCCGCCTCGCCGAGCTCCTCGAGGACGAGCTCGGCACGCTCGCCGCCACCGTCGCCCTCCACGAACCCGATTCCGGCGAGCTCCGGGTCGAGGCCGCCTCGGGCCTTGCGCGCGACGCCGTCCGCCGGGCCCGCTTCCGCCCCGGCGAGGGGATCACCGGCCGGGTCTTCGAGAGCGGCCGTCCCGTCGTCCTCCCCGACGCGGCGCGCGAGCCGCTCTTCCTCGACCGCGCCGGCGTCCTCTCCGCGGCGAAGGCGCGGCGAAAGGAGCTCGCCTGGGTCGCCGTGCCCGTCCCGGGCGAGCGGCGCCGAGCGGGGGTCGTCGGCGCGGCCTTCGCCCGCGACCCCGCGCGCGACTGGGAGGAGGTCGCCTCCGTCCTCGAGGTCGCGGCCACGATGCTCGGCCAGACGCTCCGCGTCCACGGCCGCGTCGAGGCGGAGAAGAGGCGGCTCCTCGACGAGAACCGGCTCCTCCGGGAGGAGCTCCGCGAGCGCTACGAGCTGAAGAACCTCGTCGGCAACAGCGCCCCGATGCGGCAGGTCTACGAGCTCGTCGCGCAGGCCGCGCCCACCGGCGCGACCGTCCTCGTGAGGGGCGAGTCGGGGACGGGCAAGGAGCTCGTCGCCCACGCGATCCACCACGGCTCGCCCCGCTCGGGGCGCCCGTTCGTCCGCGTCAGCTGCGCCGCGCTGCCGGAGAGCCTCGTCGAGTCGGAGCTCTTCGGGCACGAGGCGGGCGCCTTCACAGACGCCCGCGCCCGCCGCCCGGGGCGCTTCGAGCTCGCGCACGGCGGCACCCTCTTCCTCGACGAGGTGGGCGAGCTGACGCCGGCGGTGCAGGTCAAGCTCCTCCGCGTCCTCCAGGAGCGCGAGTTCGAGAGGGTCGGCGGAACGCAGCCCGTCCGGGTCGACGTCCGGCTCATCGCCGCGACGAACAAGGACCTCGAGGCCGCCATGCGCGCCGGCGAGTTCCGCGAGGACCTCTACTACCGGCTGAACGTCTTCTCGATCTTCGTCCCGCCCCTCCGGGAGCGGCGCACCGACATCCCCCTCCTCGCGGACTTCTTCGTCGAGAAGCTCGCGCGCGAGCACCGGCGCGACGTCCGCCGGATCGCGACGACCGCGATCGACGTCCTGATGAGCTACCACTGGCCGGGGAACGTCCGCGAGCTCGCGAACTGCATCGAGCGCGCCGTCCTCGTCTGCGACGGAGGCGTCCTCCACGCCCATCACCTCCCCCCGACGCTCCAGACGGCCGAGGTCTCCGGCACGCTGCCCCAGACGTCTCTCGAGGCGGCCCTCGGCGCCTTCGAGAAGGACCTCCTCCTCGACGCCGTCAAGATCGCCCGCGGGAACCGCGCGCGGGCCGCGCGCCTCCTCCAGACGACGGAGCGGATCCTGTCCTACAGGCTGAGACGCCACGGGATCGACCCGGACCGCTTTCGTCCCTGACGTTACAACATTTTTGTCGGGTTTCTGGCTTATCACGACATTATTGTCGTTCACTCGCCGGCCCTCGCCGGGCCCGCCCGCGGGGCCCAACCCGCCCTGACGCAGGGACTTGCCTCCGCGCACCGCGTCCGCCGCACCTGCGCACGCCCCTTGCGTTGGGGCCGGCACGCCTTCGGGCGAATCCGGCAAGGGAGGCCCCATGGACACGCGCACGCGACGCACGGCCACGGACGGAGGACCCCGGTGAACGCCGCCGACACCGCCTGGATGCTCCTCTCGACGGCGCTCGTCCTCCTCATGACGCCCGCGCTCGGCTTCTTCTACGGCGGCCTCGTCCGCTCGAAGAACGCCCTGAACACGATGATGATGAGCGTCGCCTCGCTCGGCTTCGTCGGCGTCGCCTGGGCGCTCGCCGGCTACTCGCTCTCGTTCGCCGCGGGGAACGGGGCGGTCGGCGGCCTCTCCCGGGCGTTCCTCTCCGGCGTCGGCCTCGAGGCCGCGCCCGCCGCGGCGACGATCCCGCACCTCCTCTTCATGGCCTACCAGGGGACGTTCGCGATCATCACCGCCGCGCTCATCTCGGGCTCGATCGTCGAGCGGATGCGCTTCGGCCCCTACCTCGCCTTCGTCACGCTCTGGTCCCTCCTCGTCTACGCGCCCGTCGCGCACCAGGTCTGGGGCGGCGGCTACCTCGCGGGGCTCGGAGCGCTCGACTTCGCGGGCGGCACGGTCGTCCACGTGAACGCCGGCGTCGCGGCCCTCGTCGCCGCCCTCGTCCTCGGCCCGCGGAAGGACCACGCGCGCCAGGCGATCCTCCCCCACAACGTCCCGTTCACCCTCCTCGGAGCCGGCCTCCTCTGGTTCGGCTGGTTCGGCTTCAACGGCGGGAGCGCCCTCGCCGCGAACGGCACCGCGGCGCTCGCCTTCGTCAACAGCCTCCTCGCGCCGGCGGCGACGCTCGTCGTCTGGTCGCTCCTCGACCTCGCGCGGAGCCGGAAGGCGACCGCCGTCGGCGCCGCCACGGGCATCGTCGTCGGACTCGTCGCGGTCACCCCCGCCGCCGGGCTCGTCTCGCCGCTCGCCGCGCTGGGGCTCGGCGCCGTCGCGGCGCTCCCGTCGTACTTCGCGATCGTCTGGCGCGCGCGGACGCGCCTCGACGACTCGCTCGACGTCGTCGGCGCGCACGGCCTCGGCGGCATCGTCGGCGCGCTCCTGACGGGCGTCCTCGCGCAGAAGGCCTGGGGCTCGCCGTCCGACGGCCTCCTCTTCGGCAACCCGCGGCAGCTCCTCGTCCAGCTCGTCGCCTGCCTCGCGACGGCCGCCTGGAGCGGCCTCGGCACCTTCGGCCTCCTGAAGGCGATCGCCGCCGTGCGCCCGCTCAAGGCCACGTCCGGCGAGGAGGGGATCGGCCTCGACTTCAGCCAGCACGGCGAGGAGGCCTACACGACCGGCGAGGGCGCCCTCCTCCTCCTGAGGGATCCCGCCCCGGCGGCCACGCGCTCCGTCCAGGCCCCCGTCCCCGCGGAGGTGCGCCCGTGAAGCTCGTCGTCGCCGTCCTCCGGCCCGAGAAGCTGAACGACGTCCTCGAGGCGCTCTTCCGCGCCGACGTGCAGGGCCTCACGATCTCCCGCGTCCACGGCCACGGCGGCGAGACGGAGCGGGTCGAGACCTACCGCGGGACGACCGTGAAGATGGAGCTCTCCGAGAAGGTGCGGCTCGAGATCGGCGTCTCGGACCACTTCGTCGACACGACGATCGCGGCCATCGCGCGCTCCGCCCGAACGGGAGAGGTGGGCGACGGGAAGATCTTCGTCCTGCCGGTCGAGCGGATCGTGCGGATCCGGACCGGCGAGACGGACGGGGCGGCGGTCACCCCGGTCGGGGTCGACCCCCACCCCGCGCCCGCGGCGGGCTGAGCTCGCGCGGGGAGCGGGCCGCGAGCCCGCTCCCCGCGGCGTCCTCAGGCCGGCTGGGCGTCCTTGAAGAGGCTCGACATCTCCCTGAACCGCGGGTGGTTCTTGTCGCGCGCCCACTCGAAGCCGACGGACTCGTGGTTCGTGATCGACGCGCCCGCCGCGGCCATCCGCTCGAGGGCGTGACGGCGGTACTCCTCGCCGCGGCCGCTCACGGCGTCCCAGCAGACGTGCACCTGGTTCCCCCAGTGGATCAGCTCGAGGACGGTCTGCATCACGCAGACGTGCGCCTCGATGCCCGCGACGACGACCTGCCGCGGCCCGGTCCGCGTCCGGGGCCGCATCTCGTCGAGCGCGCGGAGGAACGCCGGGTCGCCGCAGCAGCCGAAAGCCGTCTTCGCGAGCGAGCGCTTCGGCACCGTGAGCGCCTCGAAGGCGGCCATCACCTCCGGGTGCGTCGGTCCGAGCCCCTTCGGGTACTGCTCCGTCAGGACGACGGGGACCTCGAACATCTCCGCGAGCTTCATGAGCCGCCTCGTCGCCTCGACGACCATCGGCGGCCGGTGGATCACCTCCATGAGCTTCCCCTGGAGGTCGATGACGACGAGGACGCTGCGTCCCGCGTCGAGGAGCTCCATGCGTCACCTCCGCGGCGCGCCGGGCGCGCCGCCCTCCATCATGCCAGCGCCCGGCCCCCGGGCGCCGTCACCATCGGAACGTCGCGACGGCCGCCGCCTCGTCCGGCATCCGGCCGGGAGGGAGGACGACGACCTCGCCGCCGCGCGCGAGGACGATCTCGGCGAGGTCGTCGAGGACGTCGTCGTCCTGCGGCCCGGTCTGGCCGGCGTGGAGCGTCACCTCCCCCGTCGTCCGGTCGACGCGACCGAAGAGCGGCCGACCGTCGGCGACGAGGAGCCGCCGAACGCGCCCCGCGACGGACGCCTCGGCGACGCGCGTCAGGACGTCGGCCGCGAGCGAACGGTCGAGCTGGCGGCGGAAGTCGTCGACGAGGGCATGGTCGCGTGCGGCGAGGGCCTTCTCCGCCACGGGCAGGGCCCGGGCGAAGAGCTCCTCGGCGCGCGCGTCGTCGAACGCCCCCTCCACGGCGTCCTCCGCGAGGCCCCGATGCCCGCAGGCCTCCCGGAAGAGCGCGGCGAGGTGGGGCGGGCCGGCGACGAGAAGGACGGCGTCGGGGTCGAGGATCTCGCGGTGGACGCCGTCGACCGCGCGGCAGAAGCGGAGAGCCTCCTCCCTGCGGGAGCCGTCGCCCTCCTCCGGGGCCTTCCCGGGCCCGGCCCCGCGGCCGCCCCGCGGCGCGGCTCCCCGTGCCGGGGGCGCGGGCGCCCGGAGCGGCG
>JBDIBE010000044.1:0-13716 GCA_039812785.1 Thermoanaerobaculia bacterium
CTCCGGCTCCTCCCCGTACGTCTCGACCGACCGGACGAGGAAGCGGTCGTCCCACGGCGCGAGGACGTGCCGGAAGCCGCCGCCCGCGCGGGCCTCGACGCGCAGGACCTCCCAGAGCGCGCCCTCCCAGCGCACGGCCGTCCCCGGCAGGACGGGCGCGCGCGGCGGCACTTCGGGCCGCCCCGTCCATCCCTTCGACCGGAGCGAGAGGAGGAGGACGGTCCCGTCGTCGGTCGGCTCGAGCCGGTCGCGGCCGTGGGGGCGCGGCATCCCCCGACGTTACCGCGCCCGCCCGGGCCCCGGAAAGGGAGCGGCCCCGCCCCGGCGAGGCCGGGGCGGGGCCGCGGGTTCGCGCTCTTCTCGCGGCGCTACATCCTGGGGAGGAGCGCCGTGAGGTACTTCCAGAAGTTCGCGACGGACGGGATGCTGACGCACTCGTCGGGCGAGTGGGCGTTCCTGATCGTCGGCCCGAAGGAGATCGTGTCCATGCCGGGGAACTTCTCGCCGATGATCCCGCACTCGAGGCCGGCGTGGATCGCCTTGATCTCGGGCTCCGCCCCGAAGAGCTCGGCGTGGACCGTCTTCGCCACGCCGAGGATCGGCGAGGAGACGTTCGGCTTCCAGCCCGGGTAGCCGTCGCCCTGCGTCACCGCGAGGCCCGCGAGCTCCATCGAGGCCGCCATCGTCCGGCCGGCGTCCTTCTTGGCCGACTCGACCGAGCTCCGCTGGCTCGTCGCGAAGGAGACCTCGTCCCCCTTCGTCTCGACGATCGCGAGGTTCGTGGAGGTCTGGACGAGGCCCGGGATGTCGGGCGACCAGCCGAGGACGCCGTGCGGCGCCGCGTGCACGAAGCCGACGACGCGCCTCGCGTCGGCGGCCGCCATCGGGTTCGGGGCCGCGTCGGCGCGCTCGAGCGCGACGTTCACCGGGTTGTCGAACCTCCCCGCCTCGGAGCGGACGTCCGCCTCGACCTTCGCGACGGCGGCTTTCAGCTCGGCCTCGCGGACCGGGTCGGCCCAGCCGGCCGCGAAGGCCTCGCGGGCGATCGCGTTCCGCTTGCTGCGGCCGGCGGGCGTCGCCACGGCGAAGCCGTGCGCCTCGGCCGCGGAGACGGCGCGGGCGAGGACCTTCAGGGCGTTCACGCGCCCCTCGTGGATGTCGCAGCCGGAATGGCCGCCGCGGAGGCCCGTCACCGCGATCCGGTACGCGGCCGCGCCCGGCGCCGGGGCGACGCGCGCGACCTTCGTCGCGGCGAGCGTGTCGACGCCGCCGGCGCAGCCGACGTAGATCGCGCCTTCCTCCTCGGTGTCGAGGTTGAGCATCCGCTTCCCGCCGAGGAACGACGGCGCGAGGGCGTTCGCCCCCGTCATCCCCGTCTCCTCGTCGATCGTGAAGAGGCACTCGAGGGGCGGGTGGGCGACCTCCTTCGACTCCAGGATCGCGAGGGCCGCGGCGCAGCCGATGCCGTTGTCGGCGCCGAGCGTCGTCCCGCCGGCCTTCACGACGTCGCCGTCGACGATCAGCCGGATCGGGTCCTTCGTGAAGTCGTGGGCGGTGCCCGAGTTCTTCTCGCAGACCATGTCGAGGTGGCCCTGGAGGACGAGGGCCGGGCGGTCCTCGAGCCCCTTCGTCCCGGGCTTCGAGATGACGACGTTGCCGACGGCGTCGACCTTCACGGGGAGCCCGAGGCGGGCGCCGACCGCGGCGACGTGGGCGGTGGCGGCCGCCTCGTTCTTCGAGCCGCGGGGAATCGCGGCGAGGGCGGCGAAGTGGTCCCAGAGCAGCTTCGGCTCGAGACCGGCAAGGGCGTGGCTCATGGGCGGGGTCTCCTTCACGGGGCCGGAGAGGCCGGCCGGACATGATAGCCGCCCGGGCCCCCGGCCGCGAGGCGGGGAGGACCTTCCCGGTCCCGATTCCGCCGCCCGTTCAGGGGAGCCAGGTCTCGCCGTACATCAGGTGCCGGTCGACGCCGCGGGCGGCCTTCCGCCCCTCGTGGATCGCCCAGACGACGAGCGACTGGCCGCGCACCGCGTCCCCCGCCGCGAAGACCCCGGGGACGCTCGTCATCTTCTCGGCGTCGGCGACGACGTTCCCCCTCTCGTCGAGCTTCACCCCGAGCGCCTCGACGAGCCCCTTCCGTTCCGGGCCGAGGAAGCCGAGGGCGAGGAGGACGAGATCGGCCGGCACGACCTTCCCGCTCCCCGGCACCTCGTGGAGCTGGGGGCGGCCGTCGGGGCCCTTCCGCCACTCGACGTCGACGGTGTGGACCTCGCGCACCCGCCCCTCCCCGTCGCCGACGAACCGCTTCGTCTGGACCGAGTAGCGCCTCGGGTCGCCCCCCTGGAGCGCGGCCGCCTCCTCCTGCCCGTAGTCGAGCCTGTAGAGCTTCGGCCACTGCGGCCACGGGTTGTCGGGGGCGCGCCTCTCGGGGGCCCTGGGGAGGATCTCGAGCTGGACGACGCCCGCCGCCCCGTGGCGGAGGGCGGTGCCGACGCAGTCGGTCCCCGTGTCGCCGCCCCCGATGACGACGACGTTCTTCCCTTTCGCCGAAAGGAAGCGGCCGTCGGCATGGCCCGAGTCGAGGAGGCTCTTGGTGTTCGCGTGGAGGAACTCCATCGCGAGGTGGATCCCCGAGAGCTCGCGCCCCTCGACGGGAAGGTCGCGCGCCATCGTCGCCCCGATGCAGAGGACGGCGGCGTCCCAGTCCGTCAGCAGGCTCTCCGCGGGGACGTCCTTCCCGATCTCGACGCCCGTCACGAAGCGGATCCCGGCGTTCGCCATGAGACGGACGCGCCGCTTCACGAGCTGCTTGTCGAGCTTCATGTTCGGGATGCCGTACATCAGGAGCCCGCCGGCCCGGTCGGCCCTCTCGAAGACGGTGACGGTGTGCCCCGCCTTGTTGAGCTGCGCGGCGCAGGCGAGGCCCGCCGGCCCGGAGCCGACGACGGCGACCTTCTTCCCGGTCCGGCTCGCGGGCGGCTCCGGGGACACCCACCCTTCCTCGAAGGCGCGGTCGACGATGGCGCACTCGATCGCCTTGATCGTCACGGCCTCGTCGTTCAGGGCGAGAGTGCAGGAGCCCTCGCACGGCGCGGGGCAGACGCGCCCCGTGAACTCGGGGAAGTTGTTCGTCTGGTGGAGGCGGACCGCCGCCTCGCGCCAGTGGCCGCGGTAGACGAGGTCGTTCCAGTCGGGGATGAGGTTCGAGATGGGGCAGCCCGAGGCCATCCCGGCGATGAGCTTCCCGGTGTGGCAGAACGGCGTCCCGCAGTCCATGCAGCGCGCCCCCTGGCGCCGGAGCTGCTCCTCCGGAACGTGCGGGTGCGACTCCTCCCAGTCCTTCACCCTCTCGGCGGGGTCGCGCTGGGGGAGGCCCTCGCGGCGGAACTCGAGGAACCCGGTCGGTCGGCCCATGGTCAGCTCCCGCTCGCGCGCGCCACCGAGCGCGCGTTCTCCGTGAAGGCCGCCATGACGGCCTCCTCCTCGGACAGCCCCTTCTCGCGCATCCGCGCCTGCGCCTCGAGGACGCGGCGGTAGTCGTTCGGCATCACGCGGACGAAGCGGGAACGGAGCTCGTCCCACTCCTCGAGGACTCGCGCCGCCCGCGCGCTCCGCGTCATCGCGGCGTGCCGCTCCACGAGCGCGAGGAGCTCTCCGTCCTCGCCCGGCCCGACGGGCGAGAGCGAGACGAGCTCGGTGTTGCAGCGCCGCGCGAAGTCGCCCGGCTCGTCGAGCACCCACGCGACGCCCCCCGACATGCCGGCCCCGAAGTTCCGGCCCGCCGGGCCGAGGACGACGACGCGCCCGCCCGTCATGTACTCGCAGCCGTGGTCGCCGATCCCCTCGACGACCGCCGTCGCCCCCGAGTTGCGGACGCAGAAGCGCTCCCCCGCGACGCCGCGGAAGAAGGCCTCGCCCGCCGTCGCGCCGTAGAGGGCCACGTTCCCGACGATCACGTTCTCCTCCGGGACGAACGTCGCCCCCGCGGGCGGCACGACGACGATGCGCCCCCCCGAGAGCCCCTTGCCGACGTAGTCGTTCGCGTCCCCCTCGAGGAAGAGCGTCATCCCGGGCGGGACGAAGGCGCCGAAGCTCTGCCCCGCCGAGCCCTGGAAGCGGAGGCGGATCGTGTCGTCGGGAAGCCCCTTCGCCCCCCAGCGGCGCGTCACCGCGCTCCCGAGCATCGTCCCGACGACGCGGTCGCCGTTCCGGATCGGGAGCGTCGCCGTCACGGGCGTGCCGTTCTCGACCGCCGGGCGGCAGAGCGGCAGGAGCGTCGTCGCGTCGAGCGCCTCCTCGAGCCCGTGCTGCTGCGGGAAGCGGAAGGTCCGCTTCACCTCGCGCGGCACCGTCGGCTTCCAGAGGATCCGCGAGAAGTCGAGAGTCCGCGCCTTCCAGTGGTCGACGGCGCGCCGCATCTCGAGCCGCTCGCTCCTCCCCACCATCTTGTAGAGCTCGCGGTAGCCGAGGTGCGCCATCAGCTCGCGCACCTCCGTCGCGACGAAGCGCATGAAGTTCACGACGTGCGAAGGGTCCCCGGTGAAACGCTTCCGGAGCTCCGGGTCCTGCGTCGCGACGCCGACCGGGCAGGTGTTCAGGTGGCAGGCCCTCATCATCACGCAGCCGAGCGCGAGGAGCGGCGCCGTCGCGAAGCCGAACTCCTCGGCTCCGAGGAGGGCCGCCACGACGACGTCGCGCCCCGTCTTGAGCTGGCCGTCCGCCTCGAGAGCGACCCGGCTCCGCAGGTCGTTGAGGACGAGCGTCTGGTGCGCCTCGGCGAGCCCGATCTCCCACGGGATGCCCGCGTGCCGGATGCTCGTCAGCGGCGCGGCGCCCGTGCCGCCGTCGAAGCCGCTGATCAGGATGACGTCGGCGTGGGCCTTGGCGACGCCGGCGGCGATCGTCCCGACGCCGTTCTCCGAGACGAGCTTCACGCTGACGCGCGCCGCGGGGTTCGCGTTCTTCAGGTCGTGGATGAGCTGGGCGAGGTCCTCGATCGAGTAGATGTCGTGGTGGGGCGGCGGCGAGATGAGGCCGACGCCGGGCGTCGCGTGCCGGGTCTTCGCGATCCAGGGGTAGACCTTCGGGCCGGGGAGCTGCCCCCCCTCGCCCGGCTTGGCCCCCTGGGCCATCTTGATCTGGATCTCGCGCGCCTCGACGAGGTACTGGATCGTGACGCCGAAGCGCCCCGACGCCACCTGCTTGATGGCGCTGTTCTTCGAGTCGCCGTTCGGGAGCCTCTCGTAGCGCGCCGGGTCCTCGCCCCCCTCGCCCGTGTTGCTCCTGCCGCCGATCCGGTTCATCGCGACCGCGAGCGCCTCGTGCGCCTCCTGCGAGATCGACCCGTACGACATCGCCCCCGTCTTGAAGCGGGCGAGGATCTTCTCGATCGGCTCGACCTCCTCCAGGGGAACGGGCTTCGCGAGCGGGCGGAAGTCCATCAGGTCGCGGATCCGCACGGGGTGCTTCCCGTGGCGGTTCACGAGCTCGCTGTAGCGCTTCCAGAGGGCGTAGTCGCCCGTCCGGCAGGCGGACTGCAGGAGGTGGATCGCCTCGGGCGAGTTGAGGTGCTCCTCGCCGTCGCGCCGGAACTGGTAGCGGCCCCCCGTCCCGAGCGTCGTGTGCTTGACCGGGCGCGACGGGTAGGCCTCGTCGTGCCGGAGCCGGACCTCCCTCGCGATCGCGTCGATGCCGACGCCTCCGATCCGCGTCGGAGTCCCGGTGAAGTACTCGTCGACGAAGTCCTGCGAGAGGCCGAGCGCCTCGAAGACCTGAGCGCCGTGGTAGCTCTGGACGGTCGAGATCCCCATCTTCGAGAGGACCTTCACGATCCCCTTGTTGACCGCCTTGACGTAGCGCTTCTCCGCCTCCTCCGGCTCCCCGGCGAGGAGCCCCTGGCGGACCTGGTCGTGGATCGTCTCGAAGGCGAGCCAGGGGTTGACCGCGCTCGCGCCGTAGCCGATGAGGAGGCAGAAGTGGTGCACCTCGCGCGGCTCGCCCGTCTCGAGGACGAGCCCGACGCGCGTGCGCGACCCCTCGCGGAGGAGGTGGTGCTGGACGGCGGAGAGGGCGAGGAGCGCCGGGATCGGCGCGTCCGTCGCGTCGTGGCCGCGGTCGGAGAGGATGAGGATGTTGTGCCCCTCGGCGATCGCCTCCGAGCATCGCCGCCGGAGCTCCTCGATCGCCTTCCGGAGGCCCTTCCCGCCGTCCCTCGCCTTGAAGAGGATCGGCAGCGTGATCGACCTGAAGCCGCGCGCGCCGGGGCCGCCGGCGAGCGCGCGGATCTTCTCGAGCTCGACGTTCCGGAGGACGGGCGTCGGCAGCTCGAAGTGGAGCGCGGCCTCGGGCGTCGGCTCGAGGAGGTTCCCCTCGGGGCCGATCGCCGTGTCGACGGCCATGACGATCGCCTCGCGGTCCGCGTCGACGGGCGGGTTCGTCACCTGCGCGAAGAGCTGCTTGAAGTAGTCGTAGAGGAGCTGCGGCGCCTCGGAGAGGACGGCGAGCGGGATGTCCGTCCCCATCGACCCGATCGGCTCGGCGCCGGTCGCGGCCATCGGGTCGACGATCAGTCTCACGTCCTCGAGGGTGTAGCCGAAGGTCTCCTGCCGGGTCAGGACCGTCTCGTGGTCGGGCTCGCGGACCTCGGGCGGCTCGGGGAGGTCCGCGAGCCTCACGAGGTGCCGCCTGAGCCACTCGCCGTACGGCTCGGCCGCCGCGAGGGATTCCTTTATCTCGCGGTCGGGCACGACGCGCCCCGCGGCGGTGTCGACGAGGAAGATCCGGCCCGGCGCCAGGCGCCCCTTCGCCGCGACCTTCTCCGGCGGGAAGTCGAGGACGCCGACCTCGGAGGCCATCACGACGAGGCCGTCCTTCGTCGCGACCCAGCGCGAAGGGCGGAGGCCGTTGCGGTCGAGGATCGCGCCGATCCGCGTCCCGTCGGTGAAGGCGATCGACGCCGGCCCGTCCCACGGCTCCATGAAGCAGGAGTGGAACTCGTAGAACGCCTTCAGCGCCGGGTCCATCGACTCGTGGCGGCTCCACGGCTCGGGGACCATCATCATGAGGGCGTGCGGGAGCGAGCGCCCCGCCAGGACGAGGAGCTCGAGCACGTTGTCGAACATCGAGGAGTCGGAGCCCTCGAGGTCGAGCACGGGGAGGACCTTCGTCAGGTCGTCCCCGAAGAGGCGCGAGGAGGACAGCCTCTGCCGCGCCTGCATCCAGTTCACGTTCCCGCGGAGAGTGTTGATCTCTCCGTTGTGCGAGATGTAGCGGTACGGGTGCGCCCGCGACCAGCTCGGGAAGGTGTTCGTCGAGAAGCGCGAGTGGACCATCGCGAGGCACGACGCGAAGGCCTCGGAGGAGAGGTCGGGGTAGAACGCCGCGAGCTGGTCGGCGTTCAGCATCCCCTTGTAGACGACGGTCCGCGACGAGAGGCTCGCGACGTAGAAGGTGTCGCGCCCCGGCAGCGCCGAGCGGGAGACCGCCTTCTCGGCGAGGCGGCGGATCACGAAGAGCTTCCTCTCGAAGGCGTCCCCCGCCTCTGATCCTTCTCCCCGGCCGACGAGGAGCTGGCGGATGACGGGCTGGCTCGCGCGGGCCGTCGCGCCGAGGGAGGCGCTGTCGGTCGGGACGTCGCGCCAGCCGAGGAGCCGCTGCCCCTCCGCGGCGACGATCTCCTCGAGCTTCCGCTGGCAGGCCTGCCGGCTCGCCGCCTCCGTCGGCAGGAAGAGCATCCCGAGGCCGTAGTCGCCGGGCGCCGGCAGCTCGATCCCGGCCGCCTTCGCCCACCCCGCGACGAAGCCGTGCGGGACCTGCGCGAGGAGCCCGGCGCCGTCGCCGGTGTTCTTCTCGCTCCCCGTCGCGCCGCGGTGCTCGAGGTTCGAGAGGACCTGCAGCGCCTTGCGGACGATGTCGTGGGAGGGGCGGGCCGCGACGTCGACGACGAACCCGAACCCGCAGGCGTCGTGCTCGTTCCTCGGGTCGTAGAGGCCCTGCGGAGACGGGGGACGGGGGACGCTCATGTCCGTCTCGCTCCACCGGCCGGCGGAAGCCGGCGGCTGCCGCGCGACCTGCGCGACGCCCCGCGCCGTACCCGGTGGGACCTTTCCATCGCGGGATGCTATCAAAGCCTGCCGCGTTGCAGCGAAAGCCGGCGATCCGGAGGGCGAGCCGTTCGGCGGGAGCCGCGCTGCTATCTTCCGCGCGATGCACCCGGACCTCCTCACCGCGCTCGAGGTCGGAGCGCTCGTCCTCCTCGTCGCCGCGGTCCTCCGGCTCGCCCGCCGGTCGAGCTTCGTCGCGGGCGTGCGGTTCGCGCTCGCGGGCCTCGGCCTCCTCGGCGCCCTCCTCCTCGTGGAGGCGCGGCTCAGCCACCCCGGCAAGGAGCCGATCTCGAGGGCGGCGCTCTCCGCGCTCGTCCTCGTCTCCGTCCACGTCCTCCTCCAGGCGGCGGACCACGTCGTCTGGAAGCGGTTCCTCGAGCCCCGCCACGTCCCCGTGCCGCGGCTCCTCTTCGACGTCTTCAACGCCGTCGTCCTCGCCGCCGTCGGCCTCGGGATCCTCAAGACGCTCTACGGCTTCAACGTGACGGGCATCCTCGTCACGTCGACGGTCGTCTCGGCCATCCTCGGCCTGTCGCTGCAGGACGTCCTGACGAGCCTCATGTCGGGGATCGCGCTCCAGCTCGAGGGCCCCGTCGCGCCGAAGGAGTGGGTGAGGATCGGAGACAAGGAGGGGGAGGTCGTCCAGATGAACTGGAGGACGATCACCCTCCGCTCCCGCGACGGTCACCACGTCGTCCTCCCGAACGCGCGCGCCGCCCGCGAGGACGTCCTCAACTTCTCGCGCCCCGGACCGGCGGCGATGGTCCACGCGACGGTCGGCGTCGGCTACGCCCACCCGCCGGCCGAGGTGAAGGAGGTCCTCCGCGCCGCGATCTCCGCGGCGGAAGGGGTCGCGGCGTGGCCGCCGGCGGAGGTCCTCGTCTCGCGCTTCGGCGACTCGGCGATCGAGTACGACCTCCGCTTCTTCACGCGCGACTGGGCGAGGGTCGGCCAGGCGCGCGACGCCGCGCTCTCGCGCGCGTGGTACGCGCTCCGGAGGGCCGGCTTCGCGATCCCCTTCCCGCAGCGCGAGGTCGCCGTCCGCACCGTCCCCGAGACGCAGGAGGACGAGCGGCTCGAGCGGCAGCGGAGGGAGGCCTTCGAGGCGCTCCGGACCGTCCCCGTCTTCGGCCCCCTCTCCGACGACCAGGTCCGGGGGCTCTCGCGGCACGCCCGGCTCGAACGCTACACCGCGGGCGAACGGCTCGTCCGCCAGGGGGACGGGGGCGGGTCGCTCTTCGTCCTCCGCTCGGGCGAGGTGCGGGTCGAGCGGACGGAGCCGGACGGCGAGGCGCGCGAGCTCGCGCGCCTCGCCGTCGGGAGCTTCTTCGGCGAGCTCGGCCTCCTGACGGGCGAGCCGCGCTCGGCCTCCGTCCTCGCGCTCTCCGAGGTCGAGGTCGTCGTCGTCGAGAAGGAGGCCTTCACGCCGCTCCTGCAGGAGGACTCCCTCCTCGTCCGGGCCCTCTCGGAGGCGCTCGAGGCGCGCTCGCGCGAGCGGGCCCGCGCCGGCTCCGCCGCCGCCCCCGAGTCGCCCCTCTCCGTGACCGACTCGGGCACGTTCCTCCTGAAGATCCAGCGCTTCTTCGGCCTCGAGGCCTGAGGAGCGCGCCGACGACGACGCGAGGAGCCCCGCATGAGAAACGCCCCCGCCCGGACCCTGCTCGCCGCGCTCCTCCTGCCCGCGGCCGCCTTCGCGGCCGACGCCCCGTCCCGGCCCGCGGAGAAGGGGTGCCGCTGGGAGAAGCGGAGCGACGCGAAGCTCGGCCTCGAGGCCTGGGTCCAGCGCTGCGACTTCGGCTTCCGGAAGATCGACTTCGTCACGCAGGAGGGCTCGCTCGCGATCCGCTTCTCCGACGGCGGCTCGCCGGACCCCGTCGTCGACGTCTTCGCCCTCCGGGCGGGCGAGACGCCCGTCGCGGGCGTCTCGCGGGTCTTCTCGGAGAGGACGGAGAAGGCGCTCGCCGCGCGCTGCGTGATCGCCCCGTGGAGGGAGGGGAAGGCGCGGGCCGGCGTCTCCCGCTACACGTTCGTCCCGAACGCCGCCTACGCGAAGGAGCTCGAGAAGACGGCGAGCCCCGACGAGGTGGGCGACCCGCCCTGCGGGCCGTTCGGCGCAGGGCCCGACGGCATCCAGTACTTCGAGGCGCACGACGGGGCCTCCCGGGTCCTCTTCGTCCGCTGGGGGCAGGAGGCGCCGCTCTTCGACGAGCAGACCCTCCGGCTCCTCCCCGCCCGCTGACCGTGCCAGAATAGAAAATCAAGACCTGACCCCAAGGCCCGCCTATCCTGCGCGGCATGCGCCGGACCCATGCCGCCCTGCTTCTCGCCCTCGCCTTCGCTCCTGAGGCCTCCCGGGCCGCCGAGCCGTCGGCGAAGCGCCCGCTCACCGTCGACGACCTCTGGGCCACGGTCCGCGTCGGGCGCCCCGTCGTCACCCCCGACGGGAAGGCCGCGATCTACCCGCGCTCCACGTGGGACGCGAAGACGAACCGCCTCCTGACCGACCTCTGGCTCCAGCCCGTCGCGGGCGGCCCGGGGCGGCGGCTGACGGCGCACGAGTCGGCGGAGTCGGCGCCGGCCGTCTCGCCCGACGGGACGCGCGTCGTCTTCGTCTCGAAGCGCGACGACGACAGGGAGGCCCAGCTCTACCTCCTGCGGCTCGACGGCGGCGAGGCGGAGAGGCTCACGCGGATGCCGAGGCCGGCGTCGTCGCCGAAGTGGACGGCCGACGGGAAGAGGATCGTCTTCGTCTCCTCCGTCCTCGGCGAGAGCCTCGAGACGACGGAAGAGGAGCTCGCGCGGCGCGAGAAGGACGAGAAGTCCCGCTCGAAGGCGATCGTCACGGAGGACCGCCCCGTCCGCTACTGGGACCACTGGCTCGAGCCGGGCGAGTGGCCGCGCCTCTTCTCCGTCGACGTCGCGACGCGGAAGGTGACCGACCTGACGCCCGGGATGAAGCGCCTCGGGCGGATCGAGGAGGGTCTCGCCTTCGACGTGGCGCGCGACGGCTCCGTCGTCTTCGCGGCGAACGCCACCGAGCCGCCGTACCGGACGCTCAACACGGACCTCTTCCTCGTCCCGGCCGGGGGCGGAGCGCCGAGGAACCTGACGGCCGACAACCCCGCCGAGGACGGGAGCCCCGTCTTCTCGCCCGACGGCGCGGCGATCGCCTACGCGCGCGAGACGAAGGCGGACGGGTTCCCCGACCGGGCCCGCCTCGCGCTCCTCGACGTCGCCACAGGGAAGACGACGGTCCTCACCGAGGGATGGGACCTCGTCCCCGAGGGGTGGAGCTTCACGCGCGACGGGAAGTCGCTCCTCTTCCGCGCCGAGGCGCGCGCCCGGACGAACGTCTACGCGATGCCCGTCTCGGGCGGGACGCCGCGCCTCGTCTTCCAGGGCGGGCGGGCGACGGCGGCCGAGCCCGCCGGCGCGAACGAGGTCGTCCTCGCGTACACGACGTTCCGCCGCCCGGTCGAGCTCGCCGCGGTGAGGCTCGACGGGAGCGGTTTCCGGGACCTCACCTCCTGGAACGACGCCCTCATGGCGACGATCGACTTCGGCGAGGAGCGCGAGGTCGTCTTCAAGGGAGCCGGCGGCGACGACGTCCAGATGTGGGTCGTCACCCCGCCCGGCTTCGAGAAGGGGAGGAAGTACCCGCTCGTCCACGTGATCCACGGCGGGCCCATCGGGACGTCGGGGGACGAGTTCCACCTCCGCTGGAACGCGCACGCCTTCGCCGCCCCCGGCTACGTCGTCGCGATGGTGAACTTCCACGGCTCCTCGAGCTTCGGGCAGGCCTTCGTCGAGTCGATCCTCGGAGCCCCGGGGGACAAGCCGTTCCAGGACGTGATGGCGGCGACGGACTTCCTCGTCGCCGAGGGGAGCGTCGACCCGAAGCGGATGGCCGCGGCGGGCGGCTCCTACGGCGGCTACCTCGTGAACTGGATCGCCGGGCACACCGACCGCTTCGCCGCGCTCGTGAGCCACGCGGGCGTCTACAGCCTGCCCGGGCAGTTCGCGTCGGACGTCGCCTACGGCCGGCAGCACTCCTACGGCGGCTATCCCTTCACGGACCTCGCGTCGATCGAGCGGTGGAGCCCGAACCGTTTCGCGGCCGGCATCGCGACGCCGATGCTCGTCCTCCACGGCGAGAGGGACTTCCGCGTCCCCGTCACGCAGGGGCTCGAGCTCTACGGCGTCCTGACGGCCAAGGGCGTCCCCGCGCGCCTCGTCGCCTTCCCCGACGAGAACCACTGGGTCCTCAAGGGGTCCAACGCGAAGGTCTGGTACGGCGAGGTGCTCGGCTGGCTCGCGCGCTGGATGAAGGTGAAGTAGCCGCTCAGGCCCGACCGGTGGCCCTGTACCAGAGGAGCCCGAGCCACTCCTTCACCGCGCGGTGCGTCCGCGCGAGCGCCTCGGGGTTCGGGATCCACTCGAACGGCCCCGCGGCCTCCTCCGCCGGGGAGAGCGCGTCGCACGGCGAAGGGAGCGGCTCGAGCCCGACGGCCCGGAACGAGGCGAGCGCGCGCCGCATGTGGAGCGACGAGGTGACGAGGAGGAGCCTGCGGATGCCCCGGGCCCGCAGGAGCCGCGCCGTCTCCTCCGCGTTCTCCGCGGTCGTCCGCGCCTCTTCCTCGAGGAGGATCGCGCCCCGCGGCACGCCCCACTCCACGAGGAGGTCGGCCATCTCGGCCGCCTCGCTCCGCCGCGGGGCCGACCAGGGGAGGCGGCCTCCGCTCGGGACGACGAGGGGGGCCTTTCCGGCGCGATAGAGCCGCGCCGCGTGGAGGATCCGGTCGGAGGAGTCGGCGAGCTCGGGCCCGCGGCGCGGCGGGACTCCGGGCGCGAGGCTCCCCCCGAGGACGACGATCGCCCCGGCCGTGGGCGCCGCCCCGGGGTCGGCCGGCGGGTAGTCCCTCTCGAGCGCGGCGACGAGCCGGTCGCTCACGGCGGGCGAGGAGGCCGCGCCGAGGACGACGACGCCGAGCGCACCGGCGAGCGCGGCGAGGCCGCTCCTCTTCTGCCGGGCCAGGACGAGCGCGACGAGACCGAGGAGAAGCGAGAGGTTCAGCGGCAGGACGAGCGCGGCAGCGACCTTCGTGGCGAGGAGCACGCCCGATGATCGCAGGAGCGCGCCGTCACCGCGGGGCCTCGCCGAGCCTGAGGAGCGTCAGCTCGACGACGATCGCGGCCCGGCCCCCGTCCCAGGACGAGTCGACGGTCCAGCGGACCGGTCGGCCGAGCGAGAGCCAGAGCGACTCGGCTCGGCGCGCGACGAGGGTGCGCGGGTCACCTCCGTCGGCCGGGCCCCGGCTCAGGCCCGCGGAGACCGCGAGGAGGGCGGCGCCCCGCTCCGGCTCCACTTCGAGACAGGCGCCCGAGACCTCGACGTCCTCGAAGACGCCGCGGGCCTCGTCCCGCGCGACATGGCTCGCGACGCGGAAGCCCGCTCCCGACGAGAAGCCGACGCGCGGCTCCGAGAGGCTCTCGTCGCCCGCTTCCGTCACCTCGAGGACGCGGATCGACGCGACGAGAGGGAGCCGGTCCCGGACCGGCGTCGGCGCGATCGCCCCCGGCGAGGGCGCGCCGCCCGCCGCGACGACGAGCCTCC
>JBDIBE010000045.1:0-13637 GCA_039812785.1 Thermoanaerobaculia bacterium
GCGGCCCTTCCCCGCGCCCCGGCGGGGCCCTTCCTGTGCAGGGTTACGCCCCCTCGTCCTGTGCGAACCGTGTCCGAATTCAATTCGGAGGGAGGCCCATGTCCGCCGAATCCCATCCTGCTGCCGGAGGCCCCGAGAGGATCGTTCCGATTGAAATTAGGCCGAAGGCCATATCAGCCTAAAATTCTTCGGAAAGCCTCTTGATTTCGCCCCGGCCTTGCCGTACCTTTGTCTCGCGTCCCCCCGGAGAGGTAGAAGCGATGGATTTTCAGCGACTTCTGAGGTCTCTACGTCCGGCCCCCGCCCGGTCGAAGGCCGAGGTCACGCTCGACGACGAGATCGCCCTCTACCGCCGGAGGGCCGAGATGGCCCTGCGCGAGGAGCGGTGGAACGACGCCCTCGTCTTCCTCGCCAAGATCCTCCGTCTGAACCCCTACGACCTGGCGGCCCGGATGTCCGTCGCCGTGACCTACCACCGCGGCCTCGAGGAGCCGACGAAGGCGATCCTCACCTACGAGAAGGTCATCGCCGCAGCGGGGTACGACGAGTCGAACCCCTACTGCGTTTCCGCTCGTGAGGGAATCCGTGAGCTCTCGGCGTCGATGGAAGAGCCCCCGTTCGTCGTCAACGATCTCGTGACCGAGGAGGCCGACCAGGAAGACAGCGGCGGCCTCCCCCAGACCATCGCCCGGTAACGGGCCTCCCTTCGCCCCCGGTCCCGGACCCTCGAGGCGTCGTCGTCGGCCACCCAGCCCCGGCCGGTGACGACGCTTCTCCCTTTTCCGGAAGCGTCGCGCAGGCGCAGGCGGATCGAGGCGACCCCGGACGGGTGGCGGACGACGGCGACGAGTCGGTGCGGCCCGGGCGCGAGCGGCCCCGGCAGGTCGAAGCGGAGCGGCCCCGGCCCAGGTCCCCGCCCGGCGGGCGAGCCGTCGAGCTCGACCACCCACTCGCGGTCCCCCTCCGCCTCGAGCACGGGGTGCGGCATCACGGCGGAGAGCTCGAACTCCTTCAGGAACCCCACTTCCGCGGGCTCGGCCCGGTCGGCCGCTTGCCGGAGGCCGATCCAGACCGCCGGGCGAAGCGGGTCGCGGAACCAGCGAACGGCGCCCTGGGCGGCGGCGCCGACGGCGGCCACCGCGACGAGGAGAGCCGCTGCGCGGCGGCGCCAGCCCCCGCTCGACCTGGTCGGGGAAGGACTCACCCGCGGATCGTACCCGGCGCTCCCGACGGGTGGGTTACCATTCGACGTGCGCCACCCCGATCGCGCGGTCGTCGTGATCCCCTCCCGGATGGGCGCCCAGCGCTTCCCCGGGAAGCCCCTCCACCCCATCGCCGGCGTCCCTCTCGTCGTCCGCGTCCTCCGGAGGGCGCAGCAGGCGAGGCGCGCCGACGCCGTCCTCGTCGCCACGGACGACGAGAGGATCGCCGCCGCCGTCCGCGAGGCGGGCGGGACCGCGGTGATGACGTCGCCCGACCTCCCCTCCGGGACCGACCGCGTCAGGGCCGCCGTCGCCGGGACCGACGCGACGATCGTCGTGAACGTCCAGGGGGACGAGCCGCTCATGGACCCGGAGAACGTCGACCGGGTCATCGCGCACCTCGCGGAGCACCCCGAGGTGCCCCTCGCGACCGTCGCGAAGCCGATCGACGACCCGGCGGCGATCGCCGACCCGAACGTCGTGAAGGTCGTGCGGGGCGACGACGGGCGGGCGCTCTACTTCTCGCGCAGCCCGATCCCGTTCCGCAGGAACGCGGAGCCGGGCCTGCCGACCTGGAAGCACCTGGGGCTTTACGGCTACCGCCGCGAGGCCCTCGACACCTGGACGAGCCTCCCGCCCCACCCGCTCGAGCGGGCGGAGAGCCTCGAGCAGCTCCGGGCCCTGGCGGCAGGGCTCGTCATGGCCGTCCTCCCCGCCGTCGGCGACTCCATCGGGGTCGACACGCCGGCCGACGCGGAGGCGGTGGAACGGATCCTTCGGCAGGAGGCGGCCGGCGGGGCCGCGGCGGTCGCGGGAACGAGGGAAGGAGGCGAGCGATGAGCACGAAGTACGTCTTCGTCACCGGGGGGGTCGTGTCGGGCCTCGGGAAGGGGATCGCGGGCGCCTCGCTCGCGGCGCTCCTCGAGGCCCGGGGATTCAAGGTCACGCTGCAGAAGCTCGACCCCTACCTCAACGTCGACCCGGGGACGATGTCGCCGTTCCAGCACGGCGAGGTCTTCGTCACCGACGACGGCGCCGAGACGGACCTCGACCTCGGCCACTACGAGCGGTTCACGTCGACGATCACCGGCAAGGCGAACAGCATCACCGCCGGGAAGATCTACCAGACCGTCATCGAGAAGGAGCGGCGCGGCGACTACCTCGGGAAGACCGTCCAGGTCATCCCGCACGTCACGGACGAGATCAAGGACTGCATCCGCCGCGTCGCCTCCGACAACGACGTCGTCATCGTCGAGATCGGCGGCACCGTCGGCGACATCGAGTCGCTCCCCTTCCTCGAGGCGATCCGGCAGTTCCGCAAGGACGTCGGCCGCGGCAACGCGATCAACGTCCACGTCACCCTCGTCCCCTACATCGCCGCCTCCGACGAGCTCAAGACGAAGCCGACGCAGCACTCCGTCAAGGAGCTCCTCTCCATCGGCATCCGCCCCGACGTCCTCCTCTGCCGCGCCGACCGCGAGATCCCGGAGGAGATGAAGAAGAAGATCGCCCTCTTCTGCAACGTCGACGAGCCCGCCGTCATCACGGCGCGCGACGTCTCGACGATCTACGAGTGCCCGCTCGCGTTCGCGCGCGAGGGGCTCGACCAGATCGTCCTCGACTACCTCTCCCTCCCCCACTCCGAGCGCGACCTCGGCAAGTGGGACCAGATCGTCAACCGCTGGAAGAACCCGGCGGGCGAGGTGACGATCGCCATCGTCGGCAAGTACGTGGCGCTCGGCGACTCGTACAAGTCGCTCAACGAGGCGCTCCACCACGGCGGCATCGCGAACAACGTGAAGGTGCGGCTCGAGTACGTCGACTCGGAAGACCTCGAGACGACGGGCTATCCCGAGCCGCTCTCCCAGGCCGACGCGATCCTCGTCCCCGGCGGCTTCGGCCGCCGCGGAATCGAGGGGATGCTCCGCGCGATCCGCTTCGCCCGCGAGACGAAGGTCCCCTTCTTCGGCATCTGCCTCGGGATGCAGTGCGCCGTCATCGAGTTCGCTCGGAACGTCTGCGGCCTGACGAACGCGAACTCGACCGAGTTCGACTCGAACGCGCCGCACAAGGTGATCTACAAGCTGCGCGACCTCATCGGCATCGAGGCGCTCGGCGGGACGATGCGCCTCGGCAAGTACCCGTGCGAGCTCGCCGACGGCTCGATCGCCCGGCGCGCCTACGGCGAGACGCTCATCCACGAGCGCCACCGCCACCGCTACGAGGTGAACCAGGAGTTCCTCCCCGTCCTCCGCGAGGCGGGGCTCGCCGTCACGGGCGTCTCGCCCGACCGGAAGTTCGTCGAGATGGTCGAGCTCCCCGGCCACCCGTGGTACCTCGGCTGCCAGTTCCACCCCGAGTTCAAGTCGAAGCCGACGGCCGCCCACCCGCTCTTCAAGGACTTCGTGAGGGCCGCGCGCGCCCACCAGGCGGCGCGGAAGGAAGGCGTCGCGCAGAAGACCGCCTCGCTCGAGCCGCAGGTCGAGGTGCCGGCGAACCTCCCCGCCCCGAACGGCCGGACGGCCTGACAGGGGAAACGCATCTCGTCCGGCCCCGCCCGGAGGTAGAGTGGGGCCGGACATGCAGCTCTACCCGCTCGACGACGCCGAGACGCTCTTCATCTCGCCGGCCATCGACGACTGGAGCCCGGTCCACGCGCGCCGCATCGGATGCGTCATCGACCTCGAGGGGGAGGTCGACCACGGCGTCCCGAGCGTCCCGGGGCACCTCGTCTACGTCTACTTCCCGATCTACGACGAAGGCCTCCCCGACCTCGCCCGGCTCGACGCCGTCTGCGCGCTCGGCACGCGCCTCCTCGAGAGCGGCCAGAAGGTCCTCGCCCACTGCGGCATGGGCTTCAACCGCTCGGCGCTCGTCGCCGGCTCGATCCTCGTCCAGAAGGGGATGAGCGGCGAGGAGGCCGTCGCGCGCATCCGCGAACGCCGCCCCGGCGCCCTCTTCAACGAGACGTTCGAGGCCTACCTCCTGAGCCTGCCGGCGGGGAGGAACGGGGGGCCGCTCGAGGGCCGCCCCTAGGCCCGCGGGACCGGGAGAGCCGGAGACCGACGGTCTTCAGTTCGGGGGGAGGAACGAGAAGTTCCCGGTGAACGACGGGCCGCAGCAGCCGGACCCGCCGGCCGCGGTCGCTTCGAACGCGCCCTCGACGGAGTCGAGGCGGATCCGTCCCGTGCCGTTCGCCGTCGCGGGGCAGGCGCCCGCAAAGGTGATCCGGATCGCGACGTCGTCCCCGGAGATCTCCCCGGCGAACGAGATGGGGATGAGCGTCCCCGCGCCCTCGAAGGAGCAGCCGCTCTGGCGGATGACGAGCGACTCCGACCACTGCGTGCCGCAGCTCGACCGGAAGAGGACGCGCCAGGGCCCCCCGAGATTCGTGCAGGCGGCCGGCTCGGTCGGGCTGTCGCCCCCGCACGCGGAGACTGCGAGGGCGCACACGATGACGAGGAAGGCGCTGCGGACTCTCATCCGTCCTCCATGCGAGACGTGGCGATGGCCACGACGCTTTCCGGCGCCTGGAGGAGGAACAGCAGTGCCACGGCGGGGCGCCCCCCGCGGGAGACGCCCCGCCCTGGGCTACTTCTTCTCGCCGGTCGGCGCCGGGGCGGGCGAGGCGGGGCGCGGCTCGCTCGACGGCGGGACGATCCCCTTGATCCGCATGTAGGTGACCATGTTCCCGTAGTGCTCCCAGGTGTGGCCGATGGCGAGGCCGACGACGGCGAACTTGTTCGTGTCCATCCCGAAGAGCTTCACCGGGGCGGCCACGGCGGCGTCGCCGAGAGCGAACGCGCGGTCCATGTACGCGAAGGAGTCCTTGAGCGCCGCGACGAGCTCGGCTTTCGTCTTCTTCGTCTTCTCGGCCTCGACGGCGGGCGGCTTCTCACCGAGGACCAGGCCGGCCATCATGTAGCTCGAGTCGGCGAGGTGGCCGACGAACTGCCCGAACGTCTTCACCTCGGGCGTCGGCTGGAAGCCGTAGCTTTCCTCCGGCATCTTCTCGGCGGCGCGGACGGTGATGTCCTTCACGCGGTTCCACGCGACCTTCAGGCCGGTCATCGCCGGGTCGGCGGCGGGGGCGGCGGGGGCTGCCGCGGGCTTCGTCTCCTGGGCGAGGAGGGGCGAGGCGGCGGCGCAGAGGAGCAGCGCGAGAACGGTCTTCTTCATGGGGCCTCCTTCTCTCTGTCGGGCTGGCGGCGGAGGTTAGCATCGGGCCATGAGCGCAACGAGCGAGCCCTGGGTCCACCGCGAGGAGAAGGTCGGCGGGCTGCGCCTGCACTGGGCCGAGGCGGGCGAGGGGCCGCTCGTCCTCCTCCTCCACGGCTTCCCCGAGCACTGGCTCGCCTGGCGCAAGCAGCTCCCCGCGCTCGCCGCGGCCGGGTTCCGCGCCGTCGCCCCCGACCTCCGCGGCTACAACCTCTCGGAGAAGCCGAAGGGGGTCGCGAGCTACCGGATGGAGAAGCTGGCGGGCGACGTCGCAGCCCTCGTCCGGTACCTCGGGTACGAGCGGACGTTCCTCGTCGGGCACGACTGGGGCGGGGCGATCGCCTGGTGCGTCCCGGCGCTCCACCCCGGCCTCGTCGAGAGGCTCGCGATCCTGAACGCTCCCCACCCGGTCCTGATGAAGCGGAAGCTCGCGACGCTCGACCAGGCGCGGCGCTCGTCCTACATATTCTTCTTCCAGCTCCCCTGGCTCCCCGAGCGCTCCCTGACCCGTCACCGGGCGAGCTTCATCAAGATGATGCTGCGCCGCGACCCGGCGACGCCGGGAGCCTTCACGCCGGAGGAGATCGAGGCGTACCGGGAGGCGTTCCTGAAGCCCGGCGCCGCGACGGCGACGGTCAACTACTACCGCGCGGCCTTCCGCTCGGGGACGCGCGTCCCGGGGCTCCGCCGCTCGCTCGAGAAGGTCCGGACGCTCGTCCTCTGGGGCGAGGGGGACCGCTACCTCGGCCCCGAGCTCCTCGACGGGCTCGATGCGTTCGCCCCCGACCTCAAGCTCGTGAGGATCCCCGGTGCGAGCCACTGGCTCCCGGCCGACGCGGCCGACAGGGTGAACGCCGAGCTCGTCTCGTTCTTCGGGAGCTGAGCGGGCGCCCGCCTCGCGGCGGGCGCCCCTTCCCTCAGAGGAGCTTGCGCGCGGCGGCGGCGACGGCCTCGGCCGTCAGACCGAGCTTCTCGTAGACGGTCTGGTACGGCGCCGAGGCGCCGAAGCGGTCGAGGCCGACGACGGCGCCGTCGAGGCCGACGATCGCGCCCCACGAGAGGGTCGCGCCCGCCTCGACGGCGACCCGCGCGCGGCAGGCGCGCGGGAGGACGCTCTCGCGCCAGCCCTCCTCCTGCGAGAGGAAGAGCTCGATCGACGGCATCGAGACGACGCGCACCGGGATTCCCTCGGCCGCGAGGAGCTCCTGGGCCGCGAGGGCGAGGTGGAGCTCGGAGCCGGAGCCGATCAGGACGACCCGGAAGCCGTCGGCGTCCCCGACGACGTAGCCGCCCCGCAGGGCTCCCTCGTTCGGAGGGAGGACCGGGAGCCCCTGCCGCGTGAGCGCGAGGGCCGTCGGGCCGTGCGTCCGCGAGAGGGCGACGCGCCAGCCGGCCGCGGTCTCGTTCGCGTCGGCGGGACGGTAGACGACGAGCCCCGGCGTCGCGCGGAGCGAGGCGAGCTGCTCGACGGGCTGGTGCGTCGGGCCGTCCTCGCCGAGGCCGATCGAGTCGTGCGTGAAGACGTAGACGACCGGCTGCTCCATGAGGGAGGCGAGGCGGATCGCCCCCTTCATGTAGTCGGCGAAGACGAGGAACGTCCCGCCGAAGGGGCGGAAGCCGTGCAGGGCGAGGCCGTTCAGGATCGCCCCCATGCCGTGCTCGCGGATGCCGAAGCGGAGGTACGAGCCGGCGTACTCCCCCGGCTTCACGTCGACGGCCGCCTTCGCGCGCGTGTTGTTCGACGGCGTCAGGTCGGCCGAGCCGCCGGCGAGCTGCGGGATCGCCGGGACGAGCGCGTCGAGAACGGCGCCCGAGGCCTGTCGCGTGGCGAGGGGCTTGTCGGCCGGAAAGGCCGGGAGCTTCGCCTCCCATCCCTCGGGGAGCTTCCCCGAGACGAAGAGGTCGAGCTCCTTCGCGAGGTCGGGGTGGGCGGCGCGATACGCCGCGAGGCGGGCGCTCCACTCGCCTTCGGCCTTCGCCCCCTTCTCCCCCGCCGCGCCGAAGAAGGCGCGGACCTCCTCGGGAACGAGGAACAGCGCGTCGGCGGGCCAGCCGAGCTTCTCCTTCGTGAGCCGGATCTCGTCGGCCCCGAGGGGCTCGCCGTGCGCCTTCGAGGTGTCCTGCCGATTCGGGCTGCCGAAGCCGATGTGCGTCCGGCAGGCGACGAGGGAGGGCTTCCCGCCTTCGGCCTTTGCGGCCGCGATCGCGGCCGAGACGGCGTCGGGGTCGTGCCCGTCGACGCGCTGTACGTGCCAGCCATAGGCCGCGAAGCGGGCCGGGACGTCCTCGGAGAAGGAGAGCGACGTCGGGCCGTCGATCGAGATGCCGTTGTCGTCGTAGAGGACGACGAGCTTGCCGAGACGGAGGTGCGCCGCGAGCGCGCACGCCTCGTGCGAGACCCCTTCCATAAGGTCGCCGTCGCTCGCGATCGCGTACGTGAAGTGGTCGACGATCTCGTGGCCCGGGCGATTGAAGCGGGCCGCGAGCATCCGCTCGGCGAGGGCGAGACCGACGGCCGTCGAGACCCCCTGCCCGAGCGGGCCGGTCGTCACCTCGACGCCGGGCGTGAGCCCGTGCTCGGGGTGGCCGGGGGTCCGGCTCCCCCACTGGCGGAACGACTTCAGGTCGTCGAGCGCGAGGTCGTAGCCGGTCAGGTGAAGGAGGCCGTAGAGGAGCATCGAGCCGTGCCCGGCCGAGAGGACGAAGCGGTCGCGGTCGAACCACGACGGGCTCTTCGGGTTGAACGTGAGGTGCTCGGAGAAGAGGACGGTCGCCACGTCGGCCATCCCCATCGGCATCCCGGGGTGCCCGGAGTTCGCCTTCTGGACGCCGTCCATCGCGAGCGTCCGGAGGGTGTTCGCCGCGAGGCGGCGGAGGGCGTCAGGGCTCATGGTCACTCCTTCGCGTCCGGTCGTCGCGCGGCTCCCCCGGGCGGGGCCATCGCGGGGAGGGCGACCGGCGGATCGTACATGGAGGCGGGGCCGGGCTACGATCGGGGGGATGGCCGTCCACGCCTCCATAACCCCCTACCTCTCCGCCGGCGACCGCTGCCGCCCCGTCTTCTTCGCGGGGCCGTGCGTCATCGAGTCGCGCGCGCACGCCCTGAAGATGGCGAAGGCGATCAAGGGCGTCTTCGAGGCCGCGGGCGTCGCCGACCGGCTCGTCTTCAAGTCGTCGTTCGACAAGGCGAACCGCTCCGCGGGCGACTCGTTCCGCGGGCCCGGCATCGAGAAGGGGCTCGACGTCCTCTCCGCGATCAAGGAGAAGCTCGACCTCCCGATCCTGACCGACGTCCACGAGCCGGAGCAGTGCGAGCACGCCGCCGAGGTCGCCGACGTCCTCCAGGTCCCGGCGTTCCTCAGCCGCCAGACCGACCTCCTCGTCGCGGCGGCGAGGACGAAGAAGGCCGTGAACGTGAAGAAGGGTCAGTTCCTCGCCCCGGACGACTGCGCGCAGATCGTCGCGAAGGTCCGCGGCGCCGGGAACCCGAACGTCCTCCTGACCGAGCGGGGGACGACCTTCGGCTACCACAACCTCGTCGTCGACTTCCGGGGCCTGCCGATGATGCGTGCCCTCGGCGCGCCGGTCATCTACGACGCGACGCACTCCCTCCAGCTCCCCGGCGGGCTCGGGAAGGAGACGGGCGGCGCCCGGCAGTACGCCCCGGCCCTCGCCCGCGCGGCGGCGTCCGTCGGCGTCGATGGCTACTTCTTCGAGGTCCACGACGACCCCGCGAACGCGAAGTCCGACCGGGCGACGCAGCTCCCGCTCGCCGAGCTCCCGAAGTTCCTCCACGACCTCCTGAAGTTCGACGCCCTGCGCCGGGAGACGGGGGCCTGACGGTGGCGCGGCGGGCTCTCCGGGCGGCGTGCGCCCCGACGCTCCTCGCCGCCCTCGTCCTCCTCGCCGTCCCGGCCGCCCGCGCGGCGGAGGTCCGGCTGAACGAGGTCTCTTTCGACGCCAGGGGCGTCGAAATCCCCTTCGTCGCCTCGGAGCGCGCCCCGGTCGGCGCGACCCTCTCGGCCGACGTCCGCTCCGACGGGGCGCGGACGCGGATCGCCTTCGCGTGGAAGAAGGCGAGGCCGGCGCTCCTCTTCGGCGGCAACGTCACGTCGTACGTCGCCTGGACGGTGACGAGGGACGGGGTCGTCGAGCGGCTCGGTGAGCTGGACGTCCTCGAGCCGAAGGGGGAGGCGACCTTCTCGACGACGCGGAAGACGTTCGGCCTCCTCGTCACCGCCGAGCCGTACGGGGCCGTCCGTCTTCCCTCCGACGTCGTCGTCTGGAAGGGCTCGGCCCCCGACGCCGACAGGGCCCCGAGCACGCCGTTCCCCCTCGCGCTCCCCCCGGGCGCGGCGAAGCCGGCGCGCGCCTCCCTCGGCGAGCTCGAGTGGACCTCGCGCGAGCCGGCGGCCCTCGTCAAGGCGCGCGCCCTCGTCGCCCTCGCCGAGGAGGCGAAGGGCGGAGCCGAGCTCCGTGCCCTCCCCGATGCCCGGGCTGCGCTCGCGCGCGCCGAGTCCGCATGGGTCCGCGAGGGCGCGAAGGCGCCCGCGGACGACGCGCGGCAGGCCTCCTTCCTCGCCTCGGAGGCGCTCCGCGAGGCCGACGACCGGAAGGCGGCCGCCGAGGCGGCCCGCCTCGAGTCGGAGAAGAAGGCGAAGGAGGCCGCCGAGCGGGCGAGAGCCGAGGACGAGACCGAGCGGCGCCTGCAGGCCGAGGCGACGCTCGCCGAGGTCGAGGAGCTGCGGCAGCAGGCCCTCCGCGACCGGGAGCAGGTCCGGCTCGCCCACGCCTCGCTCGCCGCGGCGACGGCCCAGGTCGAGGCCGAACGCCTCGCCCTCGCCGCGAAAGAGGAGGACCTCGCGAAGGCGAAGGAGGCCGTCGCCGGCCGCCTCGCCGAGGCGCTCTCGAAGGTCGCCCCGACGGAGCCGACCTCCCGAGGCCTCGTCGTCGTCATCCCAGGGACGATCTTCGAGGCGGGCAAGGCCTCGCTCTCGGCAGCCGGGAAGGCGACCGTGGCGAAGCTCGCCGGAATCCTCCTCATGGTCCCGGAGGAGAACGTGAGGGTCGAGGGGCATTCCGAGCCGGCGAAGAGCCCGGCGGCCGCCGCGAAGCTCTCGGAGGACCGCGCGCGAAACGTCGCGGACCTCCTGCGGGAGCAGGGCCTCCCGGGCGAGCGGATCGCCTTCGCCGGCTACGGCGCCGACCGCCCCGTCGCCCCGAGCACGACGGCCGCGGGGAAGGCCGCGAACCGCCGCCTCGAGGTCGTGGTCGCCGAGGGGACGATCCCCCCTCCCCCGGACCCGGAGCCCGCCGCCCCGCCCCCGGCTCCCTAGCGGCCCGTTCTCAGCGGGCCTGCTTCTTCAGCCGCTCGGCGACCTTCTCCGCCTTGGCGGAGAGGGGAAGCCGCTCGTCGCGCAGGTGGAGGATCGCGAGGAGCGGGTGCCGGAGGAGCATCCGGGGGCCCGAGAAGCGCATCACCTGCCGGACGCGCTCCCGCATCTGGGCCTCGTAGCAGTGGACGGGGCACTTCACGCAGGTCGGCTTCTCCTCGGCGAACGGGCACTTCTCGAGCCTCCGCTCGGCGTAGAGGCGAAGCCCCTCGCACTCCCCGCAGAGGCCTTCCCGCCCGCCGTGGAGCTTCCGGCAGTAGATCCGGATCATCGCCTGGATCGTCTTCCACTCCCGGGCGACCCGGCGCTCGGCCGCGGTCACGCGGCGGGCGCCTCCGGCGCCGGCCCGCCCCTCGGCGGCGCCTTCACGGCGAGCGCGGAGAGCCCCGTCAGGAGCGCGACGACGCCGAGGATGACGGCGAGCCTCGCCCAGGGACGCCCCGCCTCCATCCGCTGACCGGCGAAATAGGCGAGCGTCCGGACCCATTCGACGGCGCCGAGGAGGAGCCCGGCCTGGACGACCCGGGCGCTCCAGCGCTCCCGGACGAAGAGGAGGAGCGGCAGCGCGAGGGCGAGGGCCAGGAGCGCGAGGGCCCGGGCCCGGTAGAAGTGAGCTGCGAGGACGAGGGCCGAAAGGACGACCGGGAGCGCTCGCAGGAGGGCCTTCATGGCTCCCCGATGAGACCACGTCCGAGCGGCGGCCGGCATGACGGACGTCATGGCGGACGGTCGGCGGAATCCCTTTCCGGTGGCAGACGAGTTGCACTAGGATCCGCCGATCCGGATGTTCCGCGGGCAGGCGCCCGCAAGGCCTTTCCAATGAGCGCGGACGCTCATCGGGAGGTGGATTCGATGTTCCGTCCATACGGTTTCCCGTTTCCCGTTACGGATTCCCGTCGTGCGTCAACCCCAGTTGGTGTGGAGCTGGTCTACCGGAATTCGACACTTTCGGGAGGAGAGACAGAATGAGATTCGCACGATTCACCGCGCTCCTCGTGGCGACGGTCCTCCTGGCGGGGATCGCCTTCGCGCAGGGCAACCCGACCGCAACCCTGACGGGACGCGTCATCAACGAGGGGCAGGGGCTCCCCGGCGTCTCCGTCACCGTCAAATCCCCGTCCCTGCAGGGGACCCGCTCCGCCGTCACCTCCGTGAACGGCGACTTCGTCCTCCCCCTCCTTCCCGCCGGCGACTACACCGTGTCGTTCTCGATGAGCGGCTTCCAGACCGTCACCCGCCAGGTGAAGCTCTCGGCCGCCCAGACGACGCCGATCCAGGTCAACATGAGCATTTCCGCGGTCGCGGCGGAGGCGGTCGTCACGGCCCAGACCGAGACGATCTCCCAGACGCAGCAGAACGCGCAGACGCTGACGACCGAGACGCTCGCCAAGCTCCCCACGGCGCGCAACATCGCCTCGGCCGTCAACCTCGCCCCCGGCGTGAACGGCAACGGCCCGAGCGGCAATACCGTCATCTCCGGCGCGATGTCGTTCGAGAACCTCTTCCTCGTCAACGGCGTCGCCGTCCAGGACAACATCCGCAACACGCCGTTCACCCTCTACATCGAGGACGCCATCCAGGAGCAGACGGTCTCCACGTCGGGCATCAGCGCCGAGTACGGCCGCTTCGCCGGCGGCGTCGTGAACGTCATCACGAAGTCGGGCGGCAACACCTTCAGCGGCTCGTTCCGCGCCTCGCTCACGAACGACAAGTGGACGTCGAAGACCGACTACCTGAACTCCGCGGGCGTCAACCCCGAGGTCAAGGTCGACAAGGTCGTCCCGGCCTACGAGGCGACGATTGGCGGCCCCATCCTCAAGGACGCCATCTGGTTCTTCGGCGCCGGCCGCCTCCGCAACGCCGAGACGAGCGGGAACACGGCCGCGCCCGTGACCGCGCCGTTCATCGTGACGGACGACGAAAAGCGCTACGAAGGGAAGCTCACCTTCTCGCTCGGCGGCAAGCACACGATCCTCGCGAACTACCAGAAGATCACCCGCGACCAGGGGAACAACTACTTCGGGACGATCTACGACCTCGCGAGCCTCTACGACCGGCAGCTCCCGCAGGAGCTGATCTCGGGCAACTACTCGGGAACGCTGACCGACGCGCTCTTCCTCGAGGCGCAGTACTCGCAGCGGAAGTTCTCCTTCGTCGGCTCCGGCTCCCGCTACACGGACCTCATCTTCGGCACCCTGATGGTCAACAACGCCAACGGGTACCGCTGGTGGTCGCCCACATTCTGCGGCGTCTGCGACGACGAGAAGCGCGACTCCGACCAGGCCCTCCTCAAGGGGACCTACTTCCTCTCCACGAAGGGGCTCGGCTCGCACAAGGTCGTCCTCGGCGGCGAGCTCTACGACGACCAGCGCTTCTCGAACAACTACCAGTCGGGGAGCAACTACCGGATCTACACGACGAACGTCACCGTCCAGAACGGCGTCGTCTACCCCGTCATCAATTCGGCCGAGTCCGGCAACTCGCCCTCCTTCATCCGCTGGACGCCGATCCTCCAGGGAACCCAGGGGAACTCGTTCAAGACCTGGTCCGTCTTCCTGAACGACACCTGGAACCTCAACCCGAACTTCAGCTTCAACCTCGGCGTCCGCTGGGACAAGAACGACGGCGTCGACGGCGGCGGCCGGACGACGGCCGACTCGAGCAAGATCAGCCCGCGCCTCGGCGCCTCGTGGGACGTCAAGGCCGACGGCGACCTCGTCGTCAACGCCTCCTACGCCCGCTACGTCGCCGGCATCGCGAACAACCAGGCCGACGCCGCCTCCCTCGGCGGCCAGCCCGCCACGATCGACTACGACTACCGCGG
>JBDIBE010000046.1:0-13550 GCA_039812785.1 Thermoanaerobaculia bacterium
CGGCCTTCGCCGCCGCCTTGCCCGTGTGGCCGTGGGCGTCCTGCTCGAGGGCGTTCGACCGCGAGAAGCGCCGGTGGATGAGGAGGGCGAGGTCGTCGAACAGGGCGTAGACGACCGGGACGACGAGGAGCGTAAGGACCGTGGAGGTGATCAGGCCGCCGATGACGGCGCGCCCGAGCGGCGCGCGCATCTCCGCCCCCTGGCCGAGGCCGAGGGCGAGCGGGAGCATGCCGAAGATCATCGCGAGGGTCGTCATCAGGATCGGCCGGAGCCGCGTCCGCCCCGCCGTGATGAGCGCCTCGCGGCGCTCCATGCCGTTCTTCCGGAGGACCTTCGTGTAGTCGACGAGGAGGATCGCGTTCTTCGTCACGAGCCCCATCAGGAGGATGAGGCCGATGAGCGACATGATGCTCAGCGTGTCGCGCGTCAGCGCGAGCATCCCCGCCATGCCGACGATCGAGAGCGGGAGCGACAGCATGATCGAGAGCGGGTCGATGAACGACTCGAACTGCGCCGCGAGGATGAGGTAGACGAAGACGACCGCGAGGAGGAGCGCCTCGGCCATGTAGCCGAAGCTCTCCTCCATCCGCTCGGCCTCTCCGGGGAAGAAGACCTTGTAGCCCGGCGCCATGTCGATCCTCGCGGCGGCCTCCTGGATCCTCTGCGCCGCGGTCCCGAGCGGGAGGCCGTCGAGGTTCGCGGTGAGGAGGACCTCGCGGGAGAGGTCGCGCCGGGAGATCTCCGAGGGGGTCGTCGCCCGCTCGGCCTTGACGAGCTCCGAGAGCGGCACGAGCGCCGGGGCGCCGCCGCGGCCGCGGGGCACGGCGATCCTCAGGTCGCCGATCTGCGCGACGTCGCGGCGCATCTCGAGCGGGAGGCGGACCCTCACGTCGACCGCCTCGCCCTCCTCGTCCTCGTACGTCGTGACGGCCTGGCCGCCGACGAGCGCGCCGACCGTCCGGGAGATGGCGGGGGTCGAGAGGCCCGCGTCCGCAGCCCTCTCGCGGTCGACGACGAGGCGGTACTCGGGCAGGTCGAGCTCGAGCGTCGTCTCGACGTCGACGATCCCCGGGATGCCGTAGACGGCCTTCTTCAGCTCGGCGGCGTACTTCTTCAGGAGCGGGATCTCCTCGCCGCGGATCGAGACCATGACGGGCTTCTCGGCGAACTCGTCGCTCTGCATCTCGACCGACGGGATGATCCCGGCGATCGGGGAGATCCGCGCCCGCGCCTCGGCCGCGAGGACGCTCGCGTGCTTCTTCCGCTCCGACTTGTCGACGAGCTTCACGTAGACGCGCGCGTCCCGGACCGTCCCCATGTCGCCGGCGCCGATCGAGGCGTACGTGTGCTGCACCTCCGGCATCTTCTTGAGCTCGGCGAGCACCGCCCCGAGGCGGCCGCGCGTCTCCTCGAAGGAGGCGTCGGGCGCCGTCTTGAACTTGATCTGGAACTCCGCCTGGTCGGGGTTCGCCATGAACTCGGACTGCAGCGTCCCGAAGAGGCCGATGCCGGCGACGAAGGCGAGCGCCGCGAAGGCGAGGACGGCCTTGCGGTGGTCGAGCGCCCAGGCGATGAGGGCCTTGTAGCGGTCGGCCGTCCGGTCGAACCAGTCGTTGAAACGGTCGAGGGCGCGGGCGACGGCGTGGCGCTTGCCGATCCGCTCGACGTCGGGGTCGACCCAGCGCGAGGAGAGCATCGGGTCGAGGGTGAAGGAGACGAAGAGGGAGACGAGGACGGCGAAGGCGACCGTGATGCCGAACTGGAAGAAGAAGCGCCCCATGATCCCCTTCATGAAGGCGACCGGGACGAACACGGCGACGATCGACATCGTCGTCGCGAGGACGGCGAGGCCGATCTCGGCCGTGCCGACCCGCGCCGCCGTCATGTGGTCCTGCCCCTCCTCGAGGTGCCTCACGATGTTCTCCCGGACGACGATCGCGTCGTCGATGAGGAGGCCGATCGCGAGGGACAGGGCCATGAGCGTCATGACGTTCAGCGTCATCCCGAGGAAGTACATGACGATGAACGAGGAGATGACCGAGATCGGGAGCGTCAGGCCGGTGATGACCGTCGAGCGCCACGAGTTGAGGAAGAGGAAGACGATGAGCACCGTCAGGATCGCGCCGATGATCAGCGTGTTCGTGACGTCGTGGACCGACTCCTTGATCATGACGGAGCCGTCCCTGACGAGCTGGATCTCGACGGACGGCGGGAGCTCGCCGCGGAGCTTCGCGATCTCCCTCGTCACCTCCTCGACGACGCCGACCGTGTTCGCCTTGCTCTGCTTGTAGACGTCGATGGCGACGGCCGGGACGCCGTTGACGAGGGCGAGCTTCCTCTGCTCCTCGACCGTGTCGCGCACGTCGGCGATCTCGCCGAGCGAGACGGGGACGCCGCCGCGGCTCGCGACGACCATCGACCGGAAGCCCGAGACCTCCTTCGGCTTGCCCGAGACGCGGACGGGCATCTCCTGCCCGCCCCGGTCGAGCCGGCCGAGGGGCGTGTTCACGTTCTCGCCCGAGAGCCCGGCCACGACCTCGTCGACGCCGAGGCCGAGGGCGTCGAGCCGCGACGGGTCGAGGTCGTCGGCGACCTCGCGCTCGCGCTCGCCGACGAGGTCGACCTTCCCGACGCCCGGGAGGTTCTCGATGCGCCGCTTCACCTTCCGATCGACGAGGGTCGTCAGCTCGCGGGGCGTCATCTCCTTCGACCGGACGGCGAGCGAGACGATCGCCATGCCGCCGATGTCGAGCTTCTGGATGACCGGCTCCTCGATCGCCGCGGGAAGGTCGTTCCGGATCGCGGAGATCTTCGAGCGCGCGTCCTGCGCGACGTCGTTGATCTTCACCTCGAGGTTGAACTCGACGATGACCGTGGAGAGCCCCTCGCGGGACGTCGAGTAGACGTGCTTGACGCCCGAGATCGGGTTCACGGCCTGCTCGAGCTTCTTCGTCACCTCGCGCTCGACCGTCTCGGGCGAGGCGCCGGGGTACTGCGTGATGACCGAGAGGACCGGGATCTCGATGTCGGGGAACATGTCGATGGCGAGGCGCCGGTAGGAGAAGACGCCGAGGGTGACGAGGGCGAGCATGAGGACCGTCGCGAAGACGGGCCTCTTGATCGACAGGTCGGAGAGGAACACGGCTCAGGCTCCCCGGGCGAGGAGGACGCGGTCGCCGTCGCGGAGGTTGAAGCCGCCTCGCGTGACGACCTCCTGGCCCGGCGCCAGCCCCTTGACGACCTCGACGACGTCGCCCGGCGCGGCCCCCGTCTCCACGGGGACCCGCTTCGCGACGCCCCCTTCCACGACGAAGACGCCGGCGGTCCGGGCGACGGTGTCCCACGAGACGAGCGCGGCCCGCGGCACGACGAGGACTCCCGGCCGTCGGCCCGTCACGATGCGGCCCTTCACGAAGAGGCCCGCCTTGAGCGTCTCGCCGGCGTTCGCGACCTCCGTCTTCACCTTCACCGTCCGGCTCGTCTCGTCGGCTGCGGGGTTGATGAACGAGACCTTCCCGTGGAGGGCGCGGTCCGGCAGGGCGTCCGAAGTGAAGGTGAAGGGCTGGCCCACGCTCAACGCTTCCATCCGCGCCGACGGGACGCTCGCGGTGAGCTCCAGCACCCGGTTGTCGACGACGCGGAACATCGGCGCCGGGCTCCCCATGTTCTCGACGTAGTCGCCCACGTTGACGTTCCGGAGGGCGACGACCCCGTCGATCGGCGCCCGGATGACGGCCTTGGCGAGGCGGGTCTCGGCCATCGCGAGCTGGGCCTTCGCGGCCTCGGCGGCGGCGCGCGCCGCCTCGTCCGCCGAGCGGGACTCGTCGAGCTGCTGCTGCGTCGCGAGGCCCGCCTCGCGGAGCTTCACCGTCCGGTCGAGCTCCCGCGCGGCGCTCCGGGCGCCGGCCTCGGCCTGGAGCCAGGTCGCCTTCGCGGCCCGCATCCCGGCCTCCGCCTCGCGGGTGTCGAGGCGGGCGAGCGGCGTGCCCTTCGCGACGCGGACCCACTGCGTCACGAAGACCTCGGCCACCGTGCCGGAGTACTCGCTCTTCACCTCGGCCTCGTTCCGGGCCTCGAGGGTGCCGACGACGGCGACGGACTCCTCGAGCTCGGTCGTGGCGGCCTTCGCCGTCTCGACGGCGACGGGCGGGCGGGAGCCGGCGGCGCCCGTCCCGTCCGCGGGCTTCCCGCAGGAGGCGAGGGCGAGGCCGATGGAAAGGGAAAGGGCGGCGGCGTTCGTGCGCTTCATCGCGTGGGCTCCTGAGAGGCGGGCGCGGCGAGGCCCGCGAAGACGAGGTCGAGCACGCGTCGGAGCCCGTCCTGTCCGAGGCCGAGCTCCGGGTGCGCGAGGGTGAGGTCCATGTTGAAGGAGAGGACGCCCATGAGGGCGAGCGTCACGTCTTCCGGGTCCCCGGGCTTCAGGTCGCCCGAGGCGAGCCCTTCCGCGACGATCTCGGCGATGACGCCCCGGAGCTTTTCGTGGAAGACGTCGAAGTCGAAGGGAGGGGCTCCCTGGGCCGGCCCCCAGAAGACCGCGTTCATCATCCGGACTTCCTTCTTCTTCGTCTCGAAGAGCCGGAAGATCGCGAGGAGGAACTCCTGCAGCTTCTCTCGCGCGGTCCCGGAGACGGCGCGGCTCGCGGCGATCCCCTCGTCCGCGATCCGCTCGAGGTCCTCGAGGATGGCGAGGTAGATCCCCTCCTTGCTCTGGAAGTGGTAGTAGAGGGCTGGTTTCGTGACCCCCGCCATTTCGACGATCTCTCTCACCGAGGTCGCGGCGTAGCCGCGGGTCGTGAAGAGGAGGATCGCGGCATCCATAAGCCGCTTTCGGACAGAGCTTTCGCCAGGGTCTTCGAGCATGGGGACAGCGCCTCCGCGGCAGTCGACGCTCGTACCCGAGCGGAGCTACCGACCGGTAGGTAATCTAGGTTCGACCCCGAGGCCTGTCAAGGGACGCGCCGAAAAAACGTGCGGGTCGCCGCGCGGGAGGGGCGGCCGCACCTCCCGCGGCGCGCCTCAGCCCTTCGCCGGGAGCTTCGCGATCCGGTCGCCCGAGCCGAGGACGACCCAGACAACGCCGTCGGGACCGGCCGCGAGGGCGATCGGCGTCTCGGGGACGCTCTTCCACGAGACCTTCCCCTTCGACGGCTCGAGGCGGCCGACCCGCTTGGCCGCGGGCGAGCCGAACCAGACGCCGCCGTCGGAAGCGACCGAGAGGCCGAGCGGCGCGTTCTCCACCGGGAACTCCTTCAGCGTCCCGTCGGGAGAGATCCGGCCGATCCGGAAGGCGTTCGGCAGCGTGAACCAGACGCTTCCGTCGGGCGCCGCCACGACGACGTCGGGCTGCGCGTTCGGGGAGGGGATCGCCCACGCGGAGAGGGCGCCGTCCGAGGCCACCCGGACGACGCGGTTGCCGCGACGCTCGACGACCCACGCCGCGCCGTCGGCCGCGACCGCGACTCCGGTCGGCTCGGCCCCGGCGGGGAGAGCGTACTCGAGGGTCGTCCCGTCCGCCGCGCGCCGGAGGACGCGGTCGAGCGCCGGGAGCGTGACCCAGACGGCGCCGTCGGGCGCCGCGGCGATGCCCGTCGGCTCGCCGCCGGCCCGCGGCATCGAGACCTCGACGAGCGCGCCGTCGGGACCGACGCTTCCGAGGCGCTCGCCGGCAAGGTCGGCGACCCAGGCGCCGCCGTCGGGCCTCACCGCAACGCCCAGGGGCTGGGTGCTCCGCGACGGGAACGGGAGGAGGCTGATCTGCCCGCCCGGGCTCACCTTCCCCACGGCGCCCGAGAACTGGGCCGAGAACCAGGCCGTGCCGTCGGGAGCGATCGCGACCGCGGCGACGCCGGTGCCCGTCGGGAGCTGGACGAAGTCGAGGCCGGCCGCGGGGGACGCCGCGAGGGAGAGACCGAGCACGGAGACGACGAGGAGAGAACGCATCGGAACCGCCCCGGGCGCCGCGTGCCGGGCGCCCGAACGCGTCAGTATCCCCCGATCGGATGAAAAGCGTATGTGCGGGACCCCGTCTCAGGATCGCCGCGCCAGCGCCTCCCGC
The DNA here is from genome assembly GCA_039812785.1 of Thermoanaerobaculia bacterium. GTDB lineage: Bacteria > Acidobacteriota > Thermoanaerobaculia > UBA5066 > UBA5066 > UBA5066. The sequence goes on from JBDIBE010000046.1 coordinate 6,056, forward strand.
TTCGTCCCGAGCGTGCGCCTCACTTCCGGACGAGGCCCGGGAGCTTCTTCGCCGCCTTCTTCGCCGCCTCGCGGGTCGCCTCGAGCTCGGACGACTCTCCCTCCTCGCCCTCCTCCCGGCGGTAGCTCGCCGTGCCGGTCACCTCGAGCGGCTTCCCTTCCTTCGCCGTCTCGGCGTCGACGAGGCGGAGCGAGGCGGGGCACTCGACGCTCACGTTCTCGACGAGCCGCGTGACGCGGTACCCCTCGGGCGTCGTGTCGGAATAGGTCATCCGGTGGACGTCGACGCGGCAGGGCGAAAGCGAGACGGCGACCCACGTCCCTCCCGGCCACTCGGCGCGGAAGGCCTTCGTGGCGTCGCTCCCGGGGTCGGCCTGGAGCGACCCGAGCGTCGCCCCCGAGAGGCGGGCGTCGGACCACCCGATCTTCCCCGCGTCGGAGAGCTCGGACTCGAGACGCGCGAGGAACGCGGAGAGCTCCTCGTCGCTGCCCGCGGCCTCGACGAGGACGACGCGCGGCTTCGGCTTCTCGGCGGCCGCGGCCGGCGCGGAGGCGGAGAGCGCGAGGAGGGCGAGGAGCGGGGCCGCGGGCGGGGTGCGCATGCGGAAGGTTAGCGCGGGCGGGCCGGGGGCGTCCGCTATCCTCCCGCCCGAATGCCCCGCACGGCCGTCCTCGCCCTCGCGTCCCTCCTCGCGCTCGCTCCCGCGCTCCGGGCCGACGGCCCCGGCGAGCCCGCCCCGAAGCCGGTGAAGGCCGAGGTCGCCGTCGTCGCCTCGCGCTCGGGCGAGGGGAGCGAGACGGCGTCGGTCTCCGTCCTTACGCGCGAGGAGATCGAGCGGCTTCCCGCCCGCTCGCTCGCCGAGCTCCTCCGGTACCTTCCCTCCGTCGACGTGAGGCGACGCGGCCCCGAGGGGGTCCAGGCCGACGTGACGCTCCGCGGCTCCGACTACAACGGCACTCTCGTCCTCGTCGACGGCGAGCCGGTGAACGACCCGCAGACGAACCACCACACGATGGACCTCGACCTCCCCTCCGACGCGATCGAGCGGATCGAGGTCCTCTACGGCGCCGCCTCGGCCCTCTACGGCTCCGAGGCAATCGGCGGCGTCGTGAACGTCGTCACGCGCGGCGGGAGCCTCGGGAAGGCGCGCGCGCAGGCGGAGGCGCGCTACCTCCACGGCTCCCACTCGCTCGACGCGGGGAGCGCGCGCGTCGCGACGAGGGCGGGCGACGCCGTGACGCTCTCCGTCGACGCGGGGCGCTCGGAGTCGAGCGGCTTCCGGTACGACCGGGAGCACTCCGTCGGGACTCTCCGCGCCGCGGTCCGCGTCGACACCGCCGCCGGCCCCGTCACCCTCTCGGGCGGCGCGGCCGACCGCGACTTCGGCGCGTACGCCTTCTACGGCACCCGCTACCCGAACCAGCAGGAGTCGACCCGGACGCGGACGCTCTCGCTCTCGGCCGACCTCTCGCTCGGCGGCGGCTGGTCCCTCGCCCCGTCCGCCTCGCTCCGGCGCCACCACGACGACTTCGTCCTCGAGAGGACGAACCCCTCCTTCTACCGGAACGTCCACGACACCGACCGGACCTCGTTCCGCCTCGTGGCGCGCCGGGCCCTCCTCGGCGGGACGCTCGCGTTCGGAGCGGAAGGCGGGGGCGACTCCATCGAGTCGACGAACCTCGGCGACCACTCCCGCTCGCGCGGAGCCGCCTTCGCCGAGCTCGGGAGGCCCTTCTCGGCGGCCTCGCCCTCCTCCGGCGGCTTCCGGCTCGGCGTGCGCGCCGACTCGTACGAGGGGTACGGCACGCGCGTCTCGCCGCAGGTCGGCGCCTGGGCCGCCCTCGGGGCGGGGCTGAAGGCGCGCGCCTCCGCCGGCACGGCGTTCCGCGTCCCGACCTACACCGAGCTCTACTACACCGACCCGCAGACGGCAGGGAACCCCGGCCTCGCGCCCGAGAAGGCGGTGAACGTCGAGGCGGGGCTCGCGTGGGAGGAGGGGATCCTCTCCCTCGACGCGGCGCTCTTCCGAAGGAACGGGACCGACGTCATCGACTTCGTCCGCTCGTCGCCGTCGGAGCCCTACCGCGCGACGAACCTCCGCTCCGTCGACACGACCGGCCTCGAGGCGACCGCGTCGGCCGACCTCTCGCGCCTCGCGCGCCTGCCGCTCGCCCGCGTCGCCCTCCGCGCCGCGCTCTACCACGCGGCTCTCGACCCCCTCCCGCCCGGCACCGAGGGGCGCTACGTCCTCGACCCGCTCCGATTCCGGTGGGACCTCGTCGCCGAGGCGGGCCTCCCCTTCCGCCTCGACGCCCTCGCGCGCCTCTCGTACTTCGACCGCCCGTCGTTCGCCGGGCCGGTCCTCCTCCTCGACGCGAGGCTCGCCTGGGACGCCCTCGACGGAGGGCTCCTCGCGCTCTACGCCGAGGGCGAGAACCTCGGCGACGTCGAATACGAGGAGGTGCCGGGCGTTCCCCTCCCCGGGAGAACGCTCGCCGCGGGCCTCCGCTTCTCCTGGTGAGGCGGGGGGTAAACTCCCCGCGCGAGGGCGCGCCGTTCCGATGCACAAGATCCTGCTCGTCGACGACATGAGGAGCTTCCTCGACCTCGAGGCGACGTTCCTCTCGCGCGCCGAGTGCCGGATCCTGACCGCCTCGACGGGGCTCGAGGCGATCCGGGTCGCCCGTCTCGAGAGGCCCGACCTCATCGTCCTCGACATCGAGATGCCCGAGATGAACGGCATCCAGGCCTGCCGCATCCTCCGCTCCGACGCCGTCACGGCGCGGATCCCGGTCATCGTGCTCACCTCGATGCAGCTCGAGGACGAGGCGCGGCGCGCGGGGGCGAGCCACTTCCTGAGGAAGCCGATCGACGAGCCGACGTTCCTCGCCGAGGTGAAGCGGTTCCTCCCCGTCGTCGAGCGGGCCGAGACGCGCGTCGCCGTGGACGCGCCGGTCACGCTCGAGCGCGAAGGCGAGACGATCGAGGCGCGGATCGTGAACCTCGCCCCGACCGGCTTCTACGTCGCCTCCGACGCGCCCCCGCCGATCGGGACGCGGTACGACGTCGCCTTCGCGCTTCCCGGCGGGCCGGACGGCTGCCGGGTGAGCGGGCTCGCCTTCGTCGTCCGCCACGGGCAGGACCCGTCCGGCTTCGGCTGCCGCTTCCGCCAGCACTCCACGGCGATCCCCGCCGTCACCGAGTGGGTCGGCCGGACGGCGGCGAGCCGCTGAGGGTCAGCCCTTCCCGCTCCCGAGGTCGACGAGCCGGATCCCCATCCGCTCCGCGTAGTCGTGGATCCGCCTCTCGCGGTAGAACTCGGAGAAGTAGATCCCGACGAGCCCCGAGTTCCCGATCAGCTTGAAGCAGCTCCAGCAGGGCGAGGCGGTCGTGTAGATCTCGCCCCCCTCGATCCGCACTCCGTTCATCGCCGCCTGCAGGATCGCGTTCGCCTCGGCGTGGACGGTCGCGATGCAGTGGCCGTCCTCCATGAGGCACCCCGCCTCGTCGCAGTGCGGGAGGCCCCGGAGCGAGCCGTTGTAACCTGTGGAGAGGATCCGGCGGTCGCGGACGATGACGGCCCCGACGTGCTTGCGCGGGCAGGTCGAGCGGGTCGCGACCTCCGCGGCGATGTTCATGAAGTAGCGGTTCCAGTCGACGCGCTCGCCCATCGCCCGATTATGCGGCCCGCGGGGCGGGCGTCGCTGCGCCGCGGCGGGCGCGTGTAGGATCGGCCCATGCCCGACAGGACCGTCGTCGTGACCGGCCTCGGCGCCGTCACCTCCCTGGGGAACGACCTCGCCTCCACCTGGGCCGGCCTCGTCGCCGGCCGGAGCGGGATCGGCCCGATCACCCTCTTCGACGCGAGCGGCTTCCGGACGAAGCTCGCCGCCGAGGTGCGCGAGATGCCCGACCCGGGGGTCCCGGCGCGCCTGAGGCGCCGCCTCTCCCGCACCGACGTCGTCGGGCTCGCCGCCGCCCGCGAGGCGATCGCCGACTCCGGCCTCGACTTCGACCGCGAGGACCCGGCCCGGATCGGCGTCATCCTCGGGGGCGGCGTCTCCGGGCTCCTCGACAGCGAAGGGTACTTCCGCGACCTCCTCGCGAAGGGGCCGCGCGGCGCCCGTCCGACGCGCGTCCTGAACCATCCCCCCGACCAGACGACGGACCGGATCGCCGAGGCCTGGGGCTTCCGCGGCCCGCGGGCGACGATCACGACCGCCTGCTCCTCTTCGTCGACCTCGCTCGGCTACGCCGCCGACCTGATCCGCGCGGGCGTCGCGGACGTCGTCGTGACCGGCGGCGCCGACACCTTCGCCCGCCTGACTCACGGCGGCTTCAACGCCCTCCGCGCCTGCGACCCGGAGCCGTGCCGCCCGTTCGACCGGAACCGGAAGGGGCTGACGATCGGCGAGGCCTCCGGGATCCTCGTCTTCGAGGAGGAGGGACGGGCCCGGCGCCGCGGCGCGCGGATCCGCGCCCGCTTCCTCGGCTACGGCGTCACGAGCGACGCCCACCACATGACGCAGCCCGAGCCCTCGGGCGAGGCGGGGGCGCGGACGATCCGGGCCTGCCTCCGCTCGGCCCGCCTCGACCCCTCGGACGTCGACTACGTCAACGCCCACGGCACGGCGACGGTCCAGAACGACCCGGCGGAGACGCTCTCGATCAAGCTCGCGCTCGGCGAGCGGGCGCGGGAGATCTGCGTCTCGTCCAACAAGTCGATGCTCGGCCACTGCCTCTGCTCGGCCGGCGCGATCGAGGCCGTCGCGACGGTGCGGACGATCGAGACCGGGATCGTCCCGCCGACGATCAGCTACCTGGAGCCCGACCCGGAGTGCGACCTCGACGTCGTCCCGAACGTCGCGCGCGAGAGGCGCGTGAAGATCGCCCTCTCTAACTCGTTCGCCTTCGGCGGCAACTCGACCGTCGTCGCGTTCGGGGAGGCGAGATCGCGATGAGGGAGGTCCTCGTCACCGGCGCCGCCGCCGTCACCCCGCTCGGGCGCGACCTCGAGACGACCGCCGCCCGCCTCGCTGCGGGCGAGAGCGCCTGCGTGGAGGTCACGGCCGAGGAGGGAGGCCCGCGGAAGGGGGCCGCCTTCGCCGCCCGGATCGCCTCCTTCACGACCGAGCCCGAGATGCCGAGGGCGAAGGCGCGCCGCCTCGACCGCGGCAGCCAGTTCGCCGTCGTCGCCGTCACCCGCTGCCTCGCCGACGCCGGGTGGACGACGGCAGGGAACGAGGAGGAGACCGGGATCGTCCTCGGCACCGGGTCGGCCGGGGCCGGCCCGCTCGTCGAGCTCGAGCGCCAGATGGCGCTCGAGTCGCCCGAGACGGCCTCGCCGTTCCTCTTCCCCTACACCGTCGCGAACGCCCCGGCCTCGCTCGCCGCCATCGAGCTGAAGATCAAGGGGCCGAACGTCACGATCACCCAGAAGGACCCGGCGGGGCTGAACGCCCTCTTCTACTCCCGCTTCCTCATCTCGGACGGGCGGGCGAAGGCGATCGTCGCGGGGGCCGTCGACGAGTGGAACCTGACCTACCAGCTCGCCTACGAGCGGCTCGGCGTCCTCAGGACGCCGTCGAAGCCCGGCTACGTCATGTGCGAGGGGTGCTCCGTCGTCCTCCTCGAGGACGGCGAATCCGCCCGCGCCCGCGGCGCGCGCCCCTGGGCGCGCCTCGCCGGCGCCGTCTCTTCGGGCGCGCCCGTCTCGCCGCAGCGGCGGCGGGCGCGGCCGGAAGAGGTCGCCGCGACGCTCCGGGCCGCGCTCGCCGACGCGAACGTCGAGCCGTCGCGCGTCGGCCTCGTCCACGCCTCGGCGAACGGCGTCCCCTGGGTCGACGCCGCCGAGGACGCCGCTCTCGCCGACGTCTTCGGCCCCGCGGCGCGAATCGAGCGGCCGAAGCTCCTCGTCGGCGAGAACCCCTGCTCGGGCGCGCTCCAGATCGCTCTCGCCGCGCGCGCCCTGCGGGAGGACCCCTCGCTCGGAGCGGCCGTCGTCAACTCCCTCGGCGCCGGCGGCAACCAGATCGCCGTCGTCCTGACCGCCGCATGAGCGACGCGAGGCCCCGCCCCTTCCGGGTCGAGCTCGACGTCCGCTTCCCGGAGGTCGACGCCTACCGCGTCGTCTGGCACGGGAACTACGTCCTCTACTGCGAGCTCGCGCGCAACGCCCTCTGCGCGGCCGCGGGCCTCACGCCCGCCGAGGCCCTCGCCCGCGGATGGCGCGTGCCGATCACGCGGTTCAACGTGAAGGTGCGCCGCCCCGCGCGCCTCGACGACCGCCTCGAGGCCTCCTGCACCCTCCGTCCGCCCGAGACGGCGAAGCTCGAGATGGACTACGAGATGCGCCGCCTCCCCGACCGCCTCCTCCTCGCGACCGGCTTCACGCAGCAGGTGATCCTCTCGCCGGGCGACGAGCTCCTCCTGACCTTCCCGAAGCCGGTGAAGGAGCTCGTCGGGAGGATCCTCGCCTACCAGCGCGGCGAGCGGGAGCTGACGGGGGAGAAGATCCCGATCGGGTAGCAGGGCTGCGGGCGCAGAGCGCCCGCGGCCCTCCGGCTACTTCAGCTTCTCCGTCCCCGCGAACTCCCTGTCGGGCCTGAGCTCGTGGAGTACGGCGGCGTCCTCTTCCGTCGTCGTCTCCGTCACCATCCGCGCGACGAGGGCGCCGACGCCCGGGCCGAGCATGTAGCCCTGGCCGCACATCCCGACGGCGTCGACGTAGCCCGCGAGCGACGGGCTCTTGCCCACGACGGGCGAGCCGTCGGGCGTCATCGGGTAGAGGCCGCGCCAGGTGCGGCGGACCTTGAGGTTCGCGAGCTTCGGCATCAGCTTCACCATCCGCCGCGCGATCATCGGCAGGAACTCCGACGTCTCGCGCCGGTCGCTCCCGATGAGCGGCGGGTCGGGCGTGATGCAGAAGATCACCTGCCCCGCGTGCGACTGGTAGAAGTAGTAGTTCGCCGCGCCCGGCGTCCGGCGGATGTCGACGACCATCGGCCCGAGGAACGGCCGGGCCGGCTCGGTGATGCCCGCCTCGTGGCAGTCGGGGTTGACGGGGACGTCGAGGCCGCCCGCCTGCGCGAGCGAGCGCGCCCACGGGCCGGCCGCGTTGACGACGCAGGCCGTCGCGTAGCCCCCCTTGTCGGTCCTCACGCCGACGACCGTTCCCTTCCGCCGCATGATCCCGGTGACCCTCTCGTTGAACCGGCACTCGACGCCGAGCTGGGTCGCCCGGCGGTGGAAGGCGCAGGCCGAGAGCATCGGCGAGGCCGAGCCGTCGCCGGGCGAGAACGTCCCCCCGACGAGCCCATCGCTCTCGAGGCCGGGAGCGAGCTTCAGGAGGTCGTCCTTCCCGTACCAGTCGATGTCGAGGCCCGCCTTCTTCTGGACGACGAGGAGCTCCTTCAGCGTCGTCGCCTCCTCGGATCGGTAGGCGACGAACATGTAGCCGCCCTGCTTCCACTCGATGTCGAAGCCGTGGGCTTCC
>JBDIBE010000047.1:0-13377 GCA_039812785.1 Thermoanaerobaculia bacterium
GGCGGGCGCCGACGGGAGGGCGCTGTCGCTCAACCCCCGGAAGCACCGGGTCGACGTCGCGGAGCTGCCGGAGGAAGCCCGGCCGCGGCGCCTCGAGGCGGTCGACCATGACACCTCCGTCACGGCGGCGGGCGCCCTCCGGAGCCTGCTCGCCGGCACGTCGTACAACGTCGAGAGGTTCCGTTCGGCCGCCTTCGAGGCGCGCCTCGCCGCGGTCGTCGCGAGCTTCGAGCCCGACGTCGTCCTCCTCGAGAGCCTCTACATGGTGCCGTTCCTCCCCGCCGTCCGACGGGCGACGGCGGCGCCCGTCGTCCTCCGCTCGGTGAACGTCGAGCACGAGATCTGGGAGGGCCTCGCGGGAAACGCGCGGAGCGCTCTCCTGCGCGCCTACTTCCGCCGCCTCGCGACGCGCCTGAGGGCCTACGAGCTCGGCACGATGAACGACGTCGACGCGATCCTCGCCGTCACGGAGGAAGACGCCGCGACCTACGGCCGCCTCGGCGCGGAGGTGCCGCTCCACGTCGCGCCGGTCGGGATGAAGGCGAGCGACTGGCCCGACCTCTCCGGACGCGGCGAGAGGGGAACGATCGTCTTCCTCGGCTCGCTCGACTGGAGACCGAACCTGGAGGCCGTCCGCTGGTTCATCGGCGAGGCCTGGCCGTTCGTGCGCGCCGCGCATCCCGGCGCCCGCCTCCTCATCGCAGGGAGCAACGCCCCGGCGCGGCTCGTCGCCTCCGGGCGGCGCGAGGGGGTCGGGTTCCTGGGCCACGTCGACGACGTCCGCCGGTTCCTCGCCTCCGGGACCGCGATGGTGGCGCCGGTCCTCTCCGGCGGCGGCGTGCGGGTGAAGATCCTCGAAGCGATGGCCCTCGGCGTTCCCGTCGTGTCGACCCGCCTCGGCGCGGCCGGGATCGCCGTGCGGGAGGGGAGCGAGATCCTCCTTGCCGACTCTCCGCGCGACCTCGCGGACGCCTGTGCCGCCCTCCTCGGCGACCCCGAACGCGCGACGGGGCTCGGCCGCGCCGGCAGGTCGAAGATCCTGGCGCTCTGCGACGCGGACAGGATCGCCCGGGAAGTCCTCGGCTTCCTCGGCGGTCTGACCGGGGCACGAGAGCAGCGCCACCACTAACCAGAGGGGTCACGACCGGACCACGGGATCAGCCGCTGACCCGTCCAGGCGGATTCGCGGCTCAACACCTGACCCGAAACGAGCCCCATCGCTCCGAAAACGCCTGGCACGGATCTGGCTCTATGTCCGTCGACCGCAATCGGTCTTCAATTGAGGAGGAGACGACGTTGAACGCCAAGCCCCTTCTGGCCGCCCTGATGCTCCCGTTCGCCCTCACGGCCTTCGCCATCGACAAGCCTGCCGAGGACCGCCGCAACGCGGACGCGACCACGGCCAGCCCGGACGAGACCTTCGTCTTCCAGGGCGAGGAGTGGGCCAGCCAGCGCGACTTCGTCCAGTACGGGCGCCGCTGCCAGACGGTGCACCCCGACGCGGACACCGCCGCCGAGCTCGAGATGGAGTTCCTCAACGAGCTGAGCCTCCGGCCCGAGTCGGCCTTCGAGTCGCTCTTCACGAGCCCCACCTACGTCAACGTCTACTTCCACGTCATCAACAAGGGCACCGGGATCTCGAACGGCGACATCACCCAGACGATGATCGACAACCAGATCGCGGTCCTGAACGCCGCCTACAACGGCGTCGGCGTCAAGTTCACGCTCATCTCCGTCGACCGGACGACGAACTCCACCTGGTACACGATGGCCCCCGGCTCCACCGCGGAGAAGGCGGCGAAGACCGCCCTTCGCAAGGGCTCGGCCGACGACCTCAACCTCTACTCCGCGAACCCGGGCGGCGGCCTTCTCGGCTGGGCGACGTTCCCGTCGAGCTACAAGAGCGCTCCGTCCCAGGACGGCGTCGTCCTCCTCTACTCGTCGCTCCCCGGCGGCTCCGCCGCCCCGTATAACCTCGGCGACACGGGGACCCACGAGGTCGGCCACTGGATGGGCCTCTACCACACCTTCCAGGGCGGCTGCGCCAAGAGCACCACGAAAGGCGGCGACTACGTTTCCGACACGCCGGCCGAGAAGAGCGCCGCCTACGGCTGCCCGGCGGGCCGCGACACCTGCACCTCGATCGCCGGCCTCGACCCGATCTACAACTTCATGGACTACACCGACGACTCGTGCATGAACCAGTTCACCGCCGGGCAGGTCAGCCGCATGCGCGCCCAGTGGGACGCGTACCGAAACGGCAAGTAGCGCCCCCCGGATTCACGGCTCCCCTTCCGCGGGGAGCGGCCCTCGGGCCGCTCCCCGCTCTTCTTTCCCGCCCCTTCCGGCGCGCGCGGAGGGGCCGGGACGTGCCAGACTCGGCCGGATGACCTCCTCCCTCCGCCGCTCCCGGACGGCCCGCCTCGGCGGCGCGCTGCTCCTCGTCCTCGCCGCGGCCGCGGCGTTCCGCGCGATGCGCGGCCGCCCCGTCGAGGCCGCCCGCGTCGAGCGGAAGGACCTCCTCGAGACGCTCGTCGTCAGCGGGCGCGTCCTCGCCCGGTCGAAGGCCTCGCTCGGCTCTCCCGTCGCCTCCCGCGTCCTCGACGTCCTCTTCGAGGAAGGGGATCGGGCGAGCGCCGGCCAGCTCCTCGTCCGCCTCGACGACCGCGAGGCCGCGGCCGCCGCCGCCGAAGCGCGCGCGCTCCTCGAGAGGACGCGCGGCTCCGACCGACGCGCCGCGGAGGAGGCGCGGAACCAGGCCGCCCTCCGCCTCGACCTCGCCGAGCGCGAGCTCGCGCGGGTCTCGGCGCTCCGCGCGGACGGCTTCGTCAGCGAGCAGGACGCGGACGACGCCCGCAAGTCGCGGGACCTCGCGCGGAGCGAGCTCGCCGCGGCGACGGCGAAGGCCCGCTCCGCCTCCCCCGGAGGGCAGGACGAACGCGCCGCCGAGGCCGCCCTCCGCGCCGCGGAGGCGCGGCTCGCGCTCCTCCGGGTCACGGCCCCGGAGCCCGGCCTCGTCCTCGTCCGCTCCGTCGAGCCGGGCGACGTCGTCTCTCCGGGGAAGGTCCTCCTGACGATGGCGCTCGACCGCGAGACGCAGCTCCTCGCGCAGCCCGACGAGCGGAACCTCCCGTCCCTGCGGGTCGGGCAGAAGGCCCGCGCCTCGGCGGACGCCTATCCCGACCGCTCGTTCGCCGCCGAGGTGATCTCCGTCGCGCCCGGCGTCGACCTCTCCCGCGGCACGGTCGACGTGAAGCTCCGCGTCCCCGAGCCCCCGCCGGAGCTGAAGACCGACATGACGCTCTCCGTCGAGCTCGAGGTCGGGAGGAAAGCGAAGGTCCTCGTCCTCCCCCTCGAGGCCGTCCGCGACGCGGCGACGGCGCCGTGGGTCCTCGCGATCCGGGAGGGGCGCGCCGCGAGGACCCCCGTACGGCTCGGGGCGCGCGGCGGGAACGCGGCCGAGGTCGTCGAGGGGCTCTCCGAAGGGGACCTCGTCGTCCGCCGCCCCGGGGACGGCACGAAGGACGGCCAGCGCGTCCGCGCCGTCCTCCCGCGGAGCGGCTGACGTGCCGTTCGAGGTCCGCGTCGCCCTCCGGTTCCTGAAGGAGGGGCACACGCAGACGCACCTGATCCTCTCGGGGATCGGCGTCGGCGTCGGCGTCATCATCTTCCTCTCGGCGCTCATCGGCGGCCTGCAGGACTCGCTCATCGAGCGGACGCTCGGGACCCAGGCGCACGTCGTCGTCCGGGCGCCCGAGGACGTCGTCCGGCCGATCGCCGGGGAGGCGCCGGGACTCGCGGTCGCCACCCGCCTCGAGAAGCCGGCGCAGCGGCTCCGCTCGATCGTCGGCTGGCCGCAGACGCTCGAGCTCCTCCGCGGCCTGCCCCGCGTCCGGGCCGCCGCGCCCGTCGTCTCGGGCGCGGCCTTCGCCCTCCGGGGCCTCGCGAACCGCTCCGTCGTCCTCCGCGGGGTGGAGCCCTCCTCCTACCGCGGCATCATCGACCTCGGGCCGAAGACGACGGAGGGCGAGTTCCGCGTCGACGGGACGAACGCCGTGATCGGCGTCGAGCTCGCCGCGGCCCTCGGCGTCCGGGTGGGCGACAAGGTCCGGATCGAGACGCCCCAGGGGCGCGCCGACGTCTTCCTCGTCGCGGGGATCTTCGACGTCGGCAACAAGGACCTGAACGAGCGGTGGGTCTTCGTCTCGCTCCGGGCCGCGCAGACCCTCCTCGACCTCCAGGGCGGGGTCTCGTCGATCGAGCTGAAGGTCGACGAGATCTTCGCGGCCGAGGGAGTCGCCTCCGAGATCTCCTCGCGGACCGGCCTTCAGGCCGACAGCTGGATGAAGCTGAACCGGCAGCTCCTCGTCGGCCTCCGCTCGCAGAGCGCCTCGAGCTGGATGATCCAGTTCTTCGTCGTCGTCGCCGTCGCCCTCGGCATCGCGAGCGTCCTCGTCGTCTCCGTCGTCCAGAAGTCCCGCGAGATCGGGATCCTCAAGGCGATGGGGACCCGCACGGCCCAGGTCGAGCGGATCTTCCTCGTGCAGGGGGCGGTCCTCGGGCTGGCGGGGTCGGCCGTCGGGATCGCGGTCGGCACGGCCCTCTCCCTCCTCTTCGCCTCGCTCGCGAAGAACCCCGACGGCTCGCCGACCTTCCCCGTGAACCTCTCGGCCGGCCTCTACCTCGTCGCCTCGGCCGTCGCGACGGCGACCGGCCTCCTCGCGGCCGTCGCGCCCGCCCGTCGCGCCGCCCGCCTCGACCCGGCAGACGTCATCCGCTATGGCTGAGCCGCTCGTCGTCCTCGAGGGCGTGAGGAAGTCCTACGGCGCCGAGGTCGTGACGGAGGTCCTCCACGGCATCGACCTCTCGCTCCACCGCGGGGAGTTCACCGCGCTCGCCGGCCCCTCGGGCTCGGGGAAGAGCACGCTCCTCAACCTCCTCGGTCTCCTCGACCGCCCCACCTCGGGCCGCATCCTCCTCGCGGGGCGCGACACGACGGGCCTCGACGACGACGAGAGGAGCCTCGTGCGCGGCCGCTCGCTCGGCTTCGTCTTCCAGTTCCACCACCTCCTCCCCGAGTTCACGGCCCTCGAGAACGTGATGATGCCGATGCTCGCCGCGCGCGGGCGGGAGGAGAAGGGGATGCGCGAGCGCGCGCTCGACCTCCTCACGGAGATCGGCCTCGCCGACCGCGCCTCCTACCGCGCGACGAACCTCTCCGGGGGCCAGCAGCAGAGGGTCGCCGTCGCCCGCGCCCTCGTCATGGAGCCCCCGCTCGTCCTCGCCGACGAGCCGACCGGGAACCTCGACACGGAGGCGGGCAGCCTCGTCTTCGAGATCCTCCGCCGCGTCTCGGCGCGCCACGGCACGGCGTTCCTCGTCGTGACCCACGACGAGCGGATCGCGGCGCGCTGCGACCGCGTCCTCACGATGGTCGACGGCCGCATCCGCTCCGACGAGCGCCGCGCCGCGTCCTGACGCGCGAAGGCCGCCCGGCCAGGGCCGGGCGGCCTTCGCCGGCGCGCGGGGGCGCCCTCAGATGTAGCGGAGCTCGATCGCCTTCCGCTCGAGCTCCGGCCGGAAGTCGGGGTGGGCGACGTCGATGAGCGCCTTGGCCCTCTGGCGGATCGTCTTGCCGTAGAGGTTCGCGACGCCGTGCTCCGTGACGACGTAGTGGACGTCGTACCGGCCGGTGACGACCCCGGCGCCGTGCTTGATCATCGGGACGATGCGCGAGAAGGCCGCGCCGTCCTTCCCCGTGCCGCTCGACGGGAGGCCGATGATCGGCTTGCCGCCGCGGGATCGAGCCGCGCCGCGGATGAAGTCGAGCTGGCCTCCGACCCCCGAGTAGAGGCGGGGGCCGATGGAGTCGGCGCAGACCTGGCCCGTCAGGTCGACCTCGATCGCGGAGTTGATCGCGACCATCTTGTCGTTCTGCCGGATGACGTACGGGTCGTTGACGTACTCCGTGGGCCTCATCTCGACGACGGGGTTGTTGTCGACGAAGTCGTAGAGCTTCTTCGAGCCGATGAGGAACCCGGCGACCATCTTCCCGCGGTGGATCGACTTCTTCTCCCCGGTGACGACCCCCTTCTCGTAGAGGTCGACGACGCCGTCCGAGAACATCTCGGTGTGGATCCCGAGGTCCTTCTTGTCTTTCAGGTAGTAGAGGACGCCGTCGGGGATCGCGCCGATCCCCATCTGCATCGTCGAGCCGTCCTCGATGAGCCCCGCGACGTGCCGCCCGATCCTCATCGAGAGCTCCGAGGGCGTCCCCATCTTCGTCTCGAAGATCGGGTAGTCGACCGGCACGATCTTGTGGATCCGGCTGATGTGGATGAAGGCGTCGCCGAGCGTCCTCGGCATCCGCGGGTTCAGCTCGGCGATGACGAGCTTCGCCGACTTCGCCGCGGCGCTGTTCGTGGAGACCTCGACGCCGTAGGAGCAGAAGCCGTGCTCGTCGGGCGGGGTGACGTGGATGAAGGCGACGTCGACGGGGAGGATCCCCTCGCTGAAGAGCTGCGGGACCTCGGAGAGACGGACCGGGGTGAAGTCCGCGCGCCCCTCGTTGACGGCCTGGCGGACCCCCTCGCCGATGAAGAGGGTGTTGACGCGGAAGCGGCCCGCGAACTCGGGGCCCGCGTAGGGCGTCTTCCCGAGGGTGAGGATGTGGCAGATCTCGACGTCGGTCAGCTCGGGGGCCCGGTCGATCAGGGCCTTCATCAGGACCTGCGGGACCGAGCAGTTCCCGGTCAGGTAGACGCGGTCGCCGGTCTTGACCGCCTGGACGGCCTCCTCGGCGCTCACGATCCGGTTGTGGTAGTTGTGGAGCCAGCTCATGTCGGTCCGTTCGCTTCCTGTCTCATTCGGCGGGACGGGCGTAGGAGACCCGCCGGAAGTTCCGGAGCTCGCCCGCGTGCGTGACGACTCCGTGGGCGAGGGCCGGGTCCGCCGCGGCGGCCGCCTCCACGCCGTTCACGACGACGCGCTCGACGTAAGGCGCGGCGGCGTTGAGGAAGGCGTGCGTCGCGGTGCGCGCGACGACGCCCCCGAGGTTCGGGATGCAGCAGTGGACGACGCCGTCCTCGACGTAGGTCGGCGCCTCGTGGGTCGTCGGGCGCGACGTCTCCGCGCACCCGCCCTGGTCGATCGAGAGGTCGATGAAGAGCGCGCCCGGCTTCATCTTCCGGAGCATCGCCCGCGTCAGGACGAGCGGGGAGCGCTCTCCCGGCACCATGACGGCGCCGACGACGACGTCGGCGTACTCGGCCGCGCGCGCGACGTGGAAGGGGTGCGCGACGACGGTCGTCAGCTTCCCCGAGAGGAACTCGTCGAGCCACTGGAGGCGCGCGAGGTCGCGATCGAGGACGGTGACGTGGGCCCCCATGCCGAGGAAGGCGCGGGCCGCCGCCTCGCCCGCGACGCCGGCGCCCACGACGACGACCTCGCTCGGCGGGACGCCCGCGACGCCGCCGATCAGCTTGCCGTGCCCGCCCGCGTCGTTCTGGAGGAGGCGCGCGGCGATCTGCGCCGCCATCCGGCCGCCGATCTGGCTCAGCGGCTTGAGGACGGGGAGCGAGCCGTCGGGGAGCTGGATCTGCTCGTAGGCGACCGCGGAGATCCGCTTCTCGAGGAGGAGCTCGACCTTTCCCGGGTGAGCCGCCGCGAGGTAGAGGTAACCCATCATGGCCTTGCCGGGCTGAAGCCAGTCGAGCTCCTGCATCGTCGGCCGGCTCACCTTCAGGACGAGGTCCGCCCGGCGCCACGCCTCCTCGGCCGAGTGGACGACCGTCGCCCCCGCCTGGCGGTACTGCTCGTCGGGGAAGCCGGAGCCGGCCCCGGCGCCCGACTCGAGGAAGCAGGTGTGCCCCGCCCCCCTGAGGAGCCGCACGCCGACCGGCGAAAGGCCGACCCGGAACTCGTCCGGGCGGCACTCCTTCGGGATCCCGATGTTCATCTCGGCCCTCTCACTTCAGCGAGGCGAGCTTCGCGCGATCGACGGAGTTCCAGACCCCGCGCACGACCTCGGGCGTCACGCCCGACCCCTCGACCTCGACGAGGTAGCGCTTGCCGACGACGACGTTCAGGTCGGCGTCGCCGCCGTCCTTGCGCCACTTCTCGACGCCGGGGTTCCCGTCGATCGTCACGCCCTTCTCGTACCCCTCGGTCGACTCGCGCGCGAACTGGGCGGCCATCGTGATGACCGTGTAGAGGGGCGCGTTGAAGGCGCCGTCGGTGATCTTCACGTGGAGGCTCCCCCCCTCCTTCGAGAAGCTCTGCTCGGCCATCGACACGGAGAACCCCATCGCGGTCGTCGTCTCCCCGCGGGGCTCGCCGTCCGCGGTCCAGCCGGCGGGGGGCTTCGGGAGGAGCTCGACGAGCTTCGAGAAGTGGATCGGCTCGACCGGCTTCATCTCCTGGGCTTCCTTCGCCGCCTGCTCGGCCTTCTTCACGGCCTCCTGGATCTGCCCCATCGCGGCGATCGGGTTCTTCGAGAGCTCCTTGCCCTCCGAGTCGGGGGCTTCCTTCCGGCCGCAGCCGACGGTCACGGCGAGGGCGCAGGCCCCGAGGACCAGGAGAGGACGGGTCGACGTGTGCGTCACGGTTCCTCCTTCGCGCGGGGCGGCTCGAACGACTCCGTCGCGGCCACGGCCCGATCGCGATGCGGAGAATTCTACAGATTGGAGGCTTCCCCGCACCGGCCGCGAGCCGTTCCCCTGGCGCCGGGAGCCGCCGGAGCGACAACGGCGCGCGCCGAGGCGTCACCGTGTCGTACCCGCCCCTCTGGCACGGGACTTGTAACCGTTTCCACCGAGGAAACGACGCGATGTCGCAGGCCAACGTCGAGCGGATCGTCGGGCGGCTCGCCACCGACGAGGACTTCCGCCGGGAGTTCCGGGCCGACCCCGAGCGGGTCGTCCGGAGCCTCGCCGAGCGCGGGCTCGAGCTGACCCGGACCGAGATCTCGACGCTCGTCGTCCTCGATCCGAGGACGCTCGAAAGCTTCGCGAACGCCCTCGACCCCCGTCTCCAGAAAGCCTCCCTCCGGGCGTCCGCCGCGGTCCCCTCCCGGAGGCTGGCATGAACCGTCCCACTGTCGCTGCCCCGGCTCCCGGAACCGGCGGAGGAGTCCCTTCCCGTCCCATCCCTCCCCACTTCCGCACCGTTCCACCTTCCTACCCGGTCCACACCACAACTACCCCATCCTCATCTCTTTCGCGTAGGAACCGGGACGCCGGGGCATCGTGACGAGGAGCCCGGCCTTCGGGCCGAGCGCCACGCGAGAGGCCTTCACGGGCCTCTTTTCGTTTTCCGGCGGTCTGAGCGCCCCCGCGCCGGCGCGAAGGGCTACGGCCTCAGGCGCGTCTCGACCCAGCGCAGCAGGTCGACGCGCTCGGCCCACCTCTGGGCGTCGCTGACCTGGAGGAAGGCGTCCTTCTCGGACCCCTGGAGCGTCGCGAGGACGCGGATCCGCGCCGCCATCTCGAAGAACCCGGCGACGACCCGCCCGGTGGCCTCCGGCGTCGACCTCACGGCCGAGGCGGTCCCCATGAGCTCCTGCCGGAAGCGGCGCCCGGAGACCGTCGCGATGATGTCGAAGAGGGCCGCGACGGGGCGCGTCAGGCCCGCCAGAGTCGGCGAGGGCTCGGCCCCGGCGTCGGCCGGCGGGGGGACGAAGAAGACGAGCTGGGGGCTGAGCGTGGCGAGGGTGTAGCCCCCCTCCTCGAGCGCCGCGAGAGCCTCGGCGACGCGCCGGAGGATCGACACCTTCTCGGCGAGCGTGGCGTCGGGGCGCTCCGTCGCGAGGTAGCGGTCGAGGTCCATCGCCCCCTCGAGGAGCGGCCGGACGATCCAGACGAGGAAGAGGTCGTCCCCGACCCCCTGCCGGACGAGGTCCCGGAAGCTTCCCGGGAAGAGCTCGGGATGGCGGAGGCGGACGGCGTTCAGGTCGCGCAGGAGGGCGCGGCGCTCCTCGTAGAACGCCTCCTCCTCCCGGGCCGACCGGAACTCGAACGGCACGCCGACGAGGCGCCGGCCGAAGGGGTCGTGCAGCTCGGCGAGCGGGCGGACCTGCCCGTCGCCGGGGGTGCGCGGCGCGAAGGCGGGATCGACGAGCCGGTAAGGCCCGACGAGCTCGGCGGGGGGCGTGGGCGGGGCCTCGACGGCCAGATCCGCGCGGGGGGCGGCGACGAGCCGCGCCCGCTCCTCCTCGGTCGCGGAACGGCGGATCGACTCGAGCGCGCGGACGACGACGGGCAGGGGCGGGCGCTCGCGCCAGTCGGTGCGGCACATCGAGAGGACGAGGCTCCGGAGCGCCTCCGGGAGCGTCGCGGGGAGCGTGACCGGGATCTCCTCGAGCCGCTCCTTCTTCTGGACGAGCGCCGTCATCCCCGTGTAGAAGCCCTCGGGGAAGCGCCCGTTGACGACCCTCACGAGCGTGATGCCGAGGGCGTAGACGTCCTTCGTCAGGACCATCCGCCGGCACTCCTCGGGGTCCTCCGGCGTCGCCTGCACGAAGTTCTCAGGCGGCATGTACGGGAGCGTCCCGTCGAGCGTGTTCGAGAGGCGGTACTGGTAGAGCTGCTCGTCGACGGTCGAGACGATGTCGAAGTCGATGAGGCTCACCCGGAGGCGCGCGTCGCCACCTGCCCGCCTCTCGTCGACGCAGAAGTTCTCCGGCTTCACGTCGCCGTGGACGAGGCCGTGGCGGGCGAGGTGGAGGAGGCCGCGGGCCGCGTGCCAGGCGAGGTCGAGGAGCGCCCCGTAGGTCAGCCCCTTCTCCTTCACATAGCGCGCCAGCGTCGTCCCGGGGGCGAAGTCGAAGAGCTCGCACGGCTCGCCGTCGACGAGGCCGCTCCCCCAGAAACGCTGGAGCACGGGGTGGCGGTGAAGGACGGAGAGGCGCTCGCGGACGAGCTCGTTCCGCTTCCGCCTCATCTCCTCCTCGACCGCCGACTCCGCCGGGATGAGGCGCCTCACGACGAGGGGCCGCCCCGCGAGGAGGTCGGCCGATCGCGAGACGGTGTTCATCCCCCCCTTGCCGAGCGGCTCGAGGCGCTCGAGCGGAAGGAGCGCGGGGCGCCCTTCCTCCTCGGTCGAGAGGAGGGAGAAGCCCTTCGCCGAGACCGCGGCCGGGCCCAGGGACGGCCTTCCGAGCTCCGCGCGGACCCGGTCGACGACCTGCGTCCAGGCGGCGGGCGCCGCAGCGATCTCCCGGGCGGCCCTTCCGACGAGCGCCCGCGCGTCGCGGAGCGAGCGGCCCCGGCGTCGGCCGCGTCCCGCCGCGCCGGTCACGAAGCCCCGCCCCGCCGCCGTTCGGCGGGTGCTTCTCGGTTCGGCCGAGGCGGCGCGCACGACATCGGGAGCCTCCGGTCCGGGGAGAAGGGAAGTGTAGCGGTTCGACGCCGCCGCTTCACGCCTCCCGCGGCCTTCGTCAGACGGCCCAGACCCGCACCCTCCCGTCGACGCCCGCGTTCGCGAGAAGGCGGCCGTCCGGAGAGAAAGCGAGACCGTACGCTCCCTTCACGGGAACGTCGATCGTCGAGAGGAGCGCGCCGTCCGCGGCCGAGCGGAGCTGGACGGCGAAGTCGATGGCGACGGCGACCCGGTCCCCGTGAGGAGCGAGGGCGACCTGGAGGCTCCCCGGCCGTCCGGGGCGCACGGCGAAACGCTCCGCCCCTCCCGCGACGGCGCGGACGCGGAGCGAGCCCTCCGCGCCCGTCGTGACGAGGAGGGCGCCGTCGGCGGAGAGGGCCATCCCGGCGACGGCCGTCTGGTGCCCGCCGTACTCGCCCGTCTTCGCCCGCCCCTTCACGTCGACGCGATGGACGGCTCCCGTTCCGGCGACGAGGAGAGAGGCGCCGTCGGCCGTGAAGGCGAGCGAGAAGAGCCTGCGATCGAGGAGCGGGAGCGTCGCGACCTCGTCGTAGTTGGCGTCCCAGAGGACCGCGCGCGCCTTCGTCGAGATCGTCGCGAGCCCCCCTGCGGGCGAGAGGGCGGCCGCGACCTGCCCGTCGAGGAGGTCGAGCTCGCGCCCCCCCGGGAACGACCAGACGCGGACCGTCCCGTCCGACGAGCCGCTCGCGAGGAGGCCGCCGTCGGGCGAGAACGAGAGCGTGTTCACGCTCGCCCCGTGCCCCTCGAAGGCCCCGTCCGAGGCCCAGGACGGGACCTTCCAGAGGCGGACGAGGCCGTCCTGCCCGCACGAGACGAGGCTCTCCCCGTCGGGAGAGAAGGCGACGCGCTGGGCGCTCCCTCGATGGGCGTCGATCACGGTGACGGGCTCGGCCATCGTCAGCCTCCTCGGTCTTCCCGCCTGGGTGCGGGCCCGAGCTTACGCGCTTCGCGCCGTCCCGTTCGCACGCCCCGCGCCGGCCGGACCGGAGGCGATTCCGTCGTTCCCGCGCCGCGCCCCGGGCGCTACACTCGTCCATTCCGCGGCGAGGAGTCGGACATGGTCGACGACACCGGCAGAACCGCCCCCGCGATCTCGCGGCGCCTCTTCCTCGCCGCCTGTCTCCCCGCCGCCGCCTGCGCGCGGGGCGGCGCGGCGCCGGAAGGGCCCCGCCCGGTCTCGTTTCCCGTCGCGCGCTTTCCCGAGGGCGAACGGGTCACGGTGAGCGTCGCCGGGCGCCCGGTCGAGGTCCTCCGCACCGCCTCCTCCCTCACCGCCCGCTCCCTCCTCTGCACCCACCAGGGATGCGAGGTCGCGTGGTCCGAGGCGGCGCAGGCCTACGTCTGCCCGTGCCACGCGGGGAAGTACGACGCCGAGGGCCGTCCGAAGGAGGGACCGCCCCCGAAGCCGCTCGCGACGATGGCCGCCCGCCTCGACGGCGACTCCGTCGTCGTCGGGCCCTAGGGCGCGATGGCCCTTCCGACGCTCGTCCTGACGGGCGCGTCCGGGTTCGTCGGCCGCCACCTCCTCGAGGAGCTCGCGGAGGACTACCGGATCTTCGGCATCGGGCGCCGATCGCAGCACCGCTGCGGCGCGCCGGTCCACCCCAACATCACCTGGTTCCAGGTGGACATCGGCGAGCGCGAGCCCCTCGGCGAGGTCTTCCGGATGATCAGGGTCCTCGGCGGCGCCGACACCGTCGTCCACCTCGCGGCGCACTACGACTTCACCGGGGAGGAGCACCCCGAGTACCGGAGGACGAACGTCGAGGGCCTCCGGAACACGCTCGACTTCTCCCGGGAGATCGGCGTGAAGCGCTTCCTCTTCTCGAGCTCCGTCGCCGCCTGCCGGCTCCCCGGGCCGGCCGGGACGCTGACGGAGGCCAGCCCCCCGGACGGCGAGCACATCTACGCGCGCACGAAGGCGGTCGGCGAGGCGATGGTCCGCGAGTACGCCGACGCCTTCCCCTCGACGATCGTCCG
>JBDIBE010000048.1:0-13372 GCA_039812785.1 Thermoanaerobaculia bacterium
TCGGCGACGGACTCGATCCTCCTCAACGCCTCGTACCGCACCTCGGACCGCACGAACGAGCACGAGAGCGTCTCGAGCGAGTCCGCGGCGGCCTCGGCGAGCAGCGGCAGCGCCTCGAAGCTGAAGATCGCGATCGTCGAGGGCTCCTGGATCATCAACGACAAGAGCTACGCGACGGCCAAGTTCACCGACTTCCGGAACCCGGGCCAGACCCGGCCGGACAACGTCCTCGGGCTCAAGCCCGCCCTCGACGGCAGCGTGAACATCGACCCGAACGCGCTCGACATGATGGGCTCTGTGACCCTCCCGGTGCCGGTCGCGGGCCAGACCGCCTACAACGCGTTCATCGCCCCCATCATCGCCCGGTACGGGTACGTCCAGGACGGCGTCGCCAAGGGCGGCGGGCGCGTCGGCGGCTATTCCCAGTTCGACAACGACGACTTCTACCGGCAGAGCTTCCAGGTCGGCTACGACCTGACGCTCGGCAAGAAGGTCATCCACAACCTGCACGTCGGCTACCAGTACGCGAAGGACCAGGAGGACCTCTACCGGACCTCCAACGCCTGGGGCCTCGTCACGGTGCCCGGCGGACGGATCAACTGCCCGGCGAGCGCGACGAGCTGCGCCGGCCAGCCCGTCTACTACCAGGCCCAGGTGCAGCAGCAGGGGATCCTCAACGTTCCCACGATCAACTCCCAGTACGTCTCCCACAACGTCGAGATGAATGACTCGATCCGCTGGTCCAACGTGACGGTCAACGTCGGGCTCCTCCTGAGCTACGACCTCCTCTACGGGATGGGCCTCCGGGAGAAGGACGGGACGGTCTCGGGGTTCGAGGTCGCCCCCGGCAGCCGCTACCTGATGCACGAGATCAAGTTCGGCGACACGCTCCAGCCGCGGCTCGGGATCGTCTGGGCCTACAAGGGGGCCGACACCGTCTACGCGAACTTCGCCCGCTACGTCCCGACCGCGGGCTCGCTGCCGCGGGCCGCGTCGTGGGCGCGCAACTCGGCGGCGACGATCAACGCCTACTTCGACGCGAACGGCAAGTTCATGGGCTCCACGCCGGAGGCGTCCTCCTCGGGCAAGATCTTCCAGGACAACCTCGACCCGCGTAAGACCGACGAGTACCTGATCGGCACGACGAAGGACCTCGGCCACGGGTGGACGGGCCGCCTCCACGGGCGCTACCGCTATTCCAACAACTTCTGGGAAGACACGAACAACGACGCGCGAATCCTCTTCGACCCGCCCGCCGGCATTCCGCGCGAGCTCTACGTCCCGAACCTCGCCGACATCCGCAAGGAGATCGGCGGCTCCACCTACGTCATCGCGGCCCTCGACGGCGCCTTCACGAAGTACTACGAGGCCGGCCTCGAGGCCGAATGGCACGGCCGGAACGTCTACCTCCGCGGCTCGTACGTCTGGAGCCACTACTACGGCAACTTCGACCAGGACAACACCACGGCCTCCGGCGGCAACGACATGAACACGTTCATCGGCTCGTCGAACATCGGCGACGGCGCCGGCCGCCAGCTCTGGAACTTCAAGTACGGCAACCTCCGCGGCGACCGCCGCCACCAGCTGAAGATCTACGGCTCCTACGCCTTCAACTGGAAGGGCTCCGTCGGCGCCTACGCCATCTACCAGTCGGGCCAGCCGTGGGAGTACCACAGCTACGAGCCGTACATCGCCCTGACGACGAGCACGAGCGACTCGAACCGGTACGCCGAGCCGGCGGGCTCCCGCACGACGGACGACCACTACCAGGTCGACCTGAACTACACGCAGACGATCCCCGTCGGCGACACGTTCCGGGTCGAGGCCCGCATCGACTGCTTCAACGTCTTCAACAAGCAGACGGGATACAACATCCAGGACAGCGTCCACATCGCGAACCCCGGGACGCCGCAGTCCTTCTTCGACCCGCGGCGGTTCCAGTTCATGCTCAAGGTCGATTTCTAGAGCCCGTCGACGCCCGGCGGCAGGGGGCCCGCGGAGCGATCCGCGGGCCCTTTCCTTTTCGAGCCCCGCAACGGCCCGATCGCGCCCGCCCCGCCTCTCTCCCGGCGGTACGATCGCCGCATGGGAAGCCTCTACGTCGGCGTCGACGGCGGCGGGACGCGGACCCGCGCCGTCGTGACCGCCTCCGACCTCCTCGCCCTCGGCCGCGGCGCCTCGGGCCCCGCGAACGCCTCGCGCGTCCCGGTGCCGCGCCTCGTCCAGTCGGTGACCGAGGCGGTCGACGACGCCCTTGAGGCGGCCGGCGCCTCGCGCTCCGAGGTCGCCGTCGTCTCCTGCGGCCTCGCGGGCGTCGACGCCGCCGCGATGTCGGGGCGGCTCGTGGCGGCTCTCGAGCCGGTCTTCGGCGCCGGGAAGGTCCGCGTGACGACGGACGCCCGGATCGCCCTCGCCGGCGCCCTCTCCGACCCCGTCGCCGACTCGGGGGCCGTCCTCATCGCGGGGACCGGGGCGATCTGCTTCGGCCGGAACGCCCACGGCCTCGAGGAGCGCGCGGGCGGCTGGGGGGCGCTCATCGGCGACGAGGGCTCGGCGTCGGAGATCGCGCGGCGCGGCCTCGCGGCCGTCGCGCGCGACGTCGACGGGCGCGGCCCGCGGACGCGGATGCGCGAGGCGCTCCACTCGACGGAGGGAACCCGGTCGGCCGTCGAGATGGTCCGGAGGCTCTTCCGCCCCGACGCCGGCCCCACCGACGTCTCCGCCTACTTCCCGATGGTCCTCGAGGCGGCGCGGGACGGAGACGAGATCGCCCTCGACATCCTCCGCTGGGCCGGCGAGGAGCTCGCGCTGACGACCGTCACCGTCCTGCGCAAGCTCGGAATCGCGGGCGAGGAGACGACCGTCGCCACGGTCGGCGGCGTCTTCGTCGCCGGCGAGCTCGTCCTCGCGCCGCTCCGCGCGCGCCTCCTCGACGGCGCGCCGCGCGCCCGTCTCGGGCCGCCCGCGCACATCCCGGAGATCGGCGCGATCCGGCTCGCCCTCGCCGAGGGGGCGCGGTGATCGACACGCTCGCGTACGTCTCGGCGATCCACGAGGCCGACTTCGAGGCGGTCCGCGCCGTCGGGCGGGCCCTCCCCGACGTCGCGCGCGCCGTCGACGCGCTCGCCGCCCGCCTCGACGCCGGAGGGAAATGGGTCAACGTGGGCGCCGGGACGAGCGGACGCCTCGGCGTCCTCGACGCCTCCGAGCTCCCGCCGACGTTCGGCGTCGACCCCGGGCTCGTCACGGGCCTCGTCGCGGGAGGCCGGGCCGCCCTCGTCGACGCCGTCGAGGGGGCCGAGGACGACGAGGCGCAGGGAGCGGCGGACGTGAAGGCCGCGGGCATCGGCGCGCGCGACGTCGTCCTCGGGATCGCCGCGAGCGGCTCGACGCCCTACGTCGCGGGGGCGCTGGGACAGGCGAAGGAGGCCGGGGCGCTCGCGCTCGCCCTCGTCTGCGCGCCCGGCTCGCGCCTCGCCGCGATGGCCGACCTCGCGCTCGTCGTCGAGACGGGCCCCGAGGTCCTCCACGGCTCGACGCGGATGAAGGCGGGGACGGCGCAGAAGCTCGTCCTGAACATGCTCTCGACCGCCGTCATGGCTCGGCTCGGCCTCGCCTGGCGGGGCGAGATGGTCGCCATGCGCCCGACGAACGCCAAGCTCCGCCGGCGCGCGATCGACATGATGGGCCGCCTTCTCGCCCTCCCTCCCGGGCGCGCCGAGGGGCTCCTCGTCGAGTCCGGCTGGGACCTCCCGGTCGCGCTCGCCGCCGGGCGATGGGGCCTCCCGGCCGCGAGGGCGCGGGAGTGGATCGCCTCGCGGAGCGGCAACGTCGCGCGCGCCCTCGAGGAGGAGCCGACGTGAGCCTCGCCGGCCTCGTCGACATTCACGTTCACGGCGCCTTCGGCGTCGACGTCCTGACGGCGGACGAGGCCGGCCTCGACCGCCTCGCCCTCGGCCTCGAGGCGCGCGGCGTCGCGGGCTTCGTCCCGACGCTCGTCCCGGTGCCGCTCGCCGACCTCGCGCCGCTCATGGCGCGCCTCTCGGCCTGGGTCCGCTCGCGCCGCGAGGGGGACGGGCGGGGCGCGACGCCGCTCGGGATCCACCTCGAGGGGCCGTTCGTCTCGCCGAACCGCTCCGGCGCGCTCCACCGCGAATGCCTCCTCGACGGGCGCGACGCCCGCGCCGTCGAGGCCTTCTTCGACGCGGTGGGCGAGGTGCCGGGGCGCCCCGTCGTCACGATGGCCCCCGAGATCCCCGGCGGCCTCGACCTCGTCTCGGCGTTCGTGCGGCGCGGCTTCCTCGTCGCCCTCGGGCACACGGAGGCCGACGTCGCGACGCTCGACGAGGCGCTCCGCCGCGGGGCGCGGCACATGACCCACTTCGGCAACGCGATGAAGCCTCTCCACCACCGCGACGCGGGGCCGGTCGGCTGGGGGCTCCTGCGCGACGGGGTGACCGTCGACGTCATCGCCGACCTCCACCACCTCTCGCCCGAGATGCTCTCCCTCGTCCGCCGCTGCAAGGGGCCCGACGGCTTCGCCCTGATCAGCGACGCGGCCCCGTGCGCCGGTCTGCCCGACGGGAGCTACCCCGTCTGGGGCGAGACGCTCACCGTCTCGGCCGGGACGGTGCGGAACGCCTCGGGAGGGCTCGCCGGGAGCGTCGCCCTCCTCGACGACTGCGCCTCGCGGATGGCCGCCTGCGGCGCCGCGACGGCGGAAGAGGCGCGGCGCGCCGCGTCGGAGACGCCGCGCCGGCTCCTCGCCTCCTCGTAGCTCAGACCTTCCAGTACCAGCCGCGCCTCTCGCAGTACCGGAGGACCGCCCAGATCACGGCGAGGAACGCGAGCGCCTGCAGGTGCGAGGCGAGGTACGGCTCGCCGGCGCGCGAGAAGACGTGGTCGAAGAGCCACCGGGTGACCGAGGTCGCCTTCCCGTCCTCGCCCGTCCACTTCACGAGCCCCATCACCTTCGCGAGGAGGCCCGAGAGGACGAAGGCCAGGAGCGGGTTCGTGCCGAAGGTGAAGAGCGGCGCGAAGGGCCTCTTCACCCCCGCGACGTCGACGACGAGGAGGGCAAGGAGGAGCGAGAGGCACGCCGCGCCGGACGTGAAGAGGACGTAGGAGCCGGTCCAGAGCCCCTTGTTGAGAGGGAGGCCGAGCGCCTGCCACGCGAGCCCCGCGGCGACCCCGGCGGCCCCCGCCGCCCCGAGCGAGGCGAGCCGCGCTCGAAGCGAGGCGCTCGACGTCAGGAGGAGGCCGGCGAGGGCGCCGGTGAGCATCGTCGCGAGGGCGGTCAGCGTCGAGAGGATCCCTTCCGGGTCCCATGCCGGCTTCCAGAGGTGCCCCTTCAGGAGGGCGAGGTCGATCGCGGTCTGGAGGTTCCCCTCCATCGTCAGGTCGTAGCCGGGGAGGAAGAGGAGCGCCGTGTGGAGGGCGAGGAGGAGGGCGGCGGCGCCCGCGAGGAAGGCGGCCTTCCGCCGGGCGGGCGCGGCGAGAAGGAGGAGGGCCCCGAGGGCGTAGACGACGCCGATCCGGGGAAGGACCCCCGGGATCCGGAGCCTTGCGAGCCTCTCGAGCGTGAACGGGAAGGCGGCGAGCGCCCAGCCGACGAGGACGATCGTCGCCCCGCGCCGGACGGCGTGCCGCGCCAGCTCCGCTCGGCCCGCCCCCTCTGCGGCCCTCTTCCCGAGCGAGAGGACCGAGGCCGACCCGACGATGAAGAGGAAGAAGGGGAAGACGAGGTCGGTCGGCGTGCAGCCGTGCCATTCCGCGTGCCCGAACGGCGGGAGGACCCATTTCCAGCTGCCGGGGTTGTTGACGAAGAGCATCGCCGCGACGGTCGCTCCCCGGAAGAGGTCGAGCGCGGCGAGGCGGCCGCCCGGGCCGGCGGTTGTTCCGCGAGAGGCCAGGCCGCGATTCTATGAGAGCGCCGCAGCGCGACACGGCTTATCCTTTATTCAGCATGTCGACGACGGTGGGACTCGGGGTCTCGGGAGACGTCCTGCATTCCGCGTTCGAGGCGGCGGGCGCCGCGCTCGCGACGGCCGACCCGGCGGGCCGGATCACCTGGGCCAACGCCGCCTTCCACGCCCTGCACGGAGTGCCGCCCGGCGGGCTTCGCGACGTCCTCCTGCGCGACCTCGCCGTGGCGCGCCCCGGGGCGCCCTCGCCGCTCCCCGAGCCGCTCTCCTCGGGCTTCCAGGGCGTCGTCCGGCTCCGCCGGCTCGACGGGACCGTCTTCTTCGCCGACCTCGCCGTCACGGCCTGCAGCGGCGGCCTCGCCATCGCCGCGCGCGACGTGACGTCCGAGCGCCGCTCCGCGGCGGCGCACGAGTGCCTCCGCGCGCTCCTCCGGACGGTCCGCGAGTCGCCGTCGCCGGCCGAGCTCTTCCCGATCGTCCACGCCCTCCTCGTCCGCCTCCTCCCGGCGCCCTGCCTCGCCGTCGTCGGCCTCGACCCCGAGACCGCGCGCGTCGAGCTCCTCTACTCCGCCCCTGAAGATCTCGGCGAGGACGTCCGCGAGTCGCTCTGGGCCGTCGCCGGCCGCGTCCTCGCCGCGGGGGCGCCGCTTCGCCTCGGGCCGGAGGCGTGGGAGGCCGAGCGGGCCGCCGGCCGCCTCCCGATCCCGGCGATCCCCGCGACGTCCTGGCTCGGCGCCTCCCTCGGCGACGATCTCGGGGCGGTCGTCGTCTGGGCCTCCGGCGGCTCCGAGCACGACGCGACGGACGCGGAGCTCCTCGAGACGCTCGCCCCCCAGGTGGGGCAGGCGCTCCAGCGCGGGCGCGAGGAGGCCCGGAGGGAGCGCGAGCTCCTCGAGCGGACGGCTCTCATGGAGGCGATCTCCGACGCGGGCCAGGCGCTCGTCACGATCCGCGACGGGTTCATCGTCCAGGCCAACGACGCGGCGCTCCGGCTCACCGAGACGGCGCGCGAGGAGCTCGTCGGGCGGCGCCTCCTCCTCGAGCTCGCTCCGCCGGCCGAGCGGCCGCGCCTCGCCCGCCTCCTCGCCGCGCCGGCCCCCGAGCCGTTCGAGACGGCGATCGCTCTCCCCGGCGACGGGCGGCGCGAGGTGCAGATGGCGATCCGCACCGTCGACCTTCCGTCGGGGCGCCTCCAGCTCGCCGTCTTCAGCGACGTCACGTCGCTCGTCACCTCGGCCCGGACCGACTACCTCACCGGCCTCCCGAACCGGCGCGCCACCGAGGACGCGCTCCAGCGCGAGTGGGAGCGGCTCCGGCGGCGCTCCGGCGCCTTCGCGCTCTCCCGCGGCGACGCGGGGGACCTCCGCTCCTCGCCGCCGCTTTCCGTCGTCATGATCGACATCGACGACTTCTCCGTCTTCAACGACGAGCACGGCCACCACACCGGCGACGAGATGCTCCGGCGGACGGCGCTCGTCCTCAGGGCCGCGCTCCGCTCGTGCGACGTCGTCGGGCGCTGGGGGGGCGAGGAGTTCCTCGCGATCCTCCCCGAGACGGACGCCGCCGGGGCCGAGATCGTCGCCGAGCGCTTCCGGAGCGCCGTCGAGAGCGACGCCTTCTACGACCTCCCCCGCTTCGGCGACGACGACGGGCGCGCCGAGGGGCAGCGCCTCCAGGTGACGATCAGCGCCGGCGTCGCGACGGCCGCCTCGCCGCGCGCGAAGACGGGCGAGGGGGTCGTCCGGCGCGCCGACGCGGCGCTCTACGCCGCGAAGACGGCCGGGAAGAACAGGGTCGTCGCCGCGCCGGACGAGGGTAATCTCGAGGAATGACGCGCCCCGGCGCGGCCGGCCTCGCCGCGCTCGCCCTCCTCCTCGCCTCCTGCGCCTCGGCCCCTCCGGCCGGGCTCCGGGTCTCCCCGCCGTCCGATCCCCTCGCCCGCCGCGTCGCACGGTACGCGGAAGGGAGCGGCGCGCGGATGGGGATCGTCGCCCTCCACGTCGAGAGCGGCCGCGAGCTCCGCTGGCGCGACACCGAGGTCTTCGAGGGGGCGAGCGTCGTCAAGCTCGCGCTCCTCGTCGAGGCGCTCGCGCGGAGCCGCGAGGGGACGCTCGACCTCTCGGAGCGCTGGCGCCTCGCGCCGGGGACGGTCGCCTCCGGCTCCGGCGTCCTCGACGAGTTCGAGCCGTGGCTCGCGCCGACGGAGCGAGACCTCCTGCGCCTCATGCTCGCGCTCTCCGACAACACCGCCGCGAACCGCTTCATCGACCTCTTCGGCGCCGAGGCGGTGAACTGCCGGATGTCCTCGATCGGCCTCGCCGGGATCGAGCTCGTCGGGAGGATCCCCGACGCCGGCTCGCCCGGCGAGGACGCGCCGTGGCCGCCGCTCGGCCGGATGACGCCGCGCGACACCGCCGAGCTCTGGAGGCGGGCCGCGACCGGGACGCTCCTCGACCGGGAGTCGAGCGGCCTCGCGATGCGGCTCGCGGCGAACCCGCGGACGGCGAACCGGATCCCGCGCCTCCTCGCATCCCTCCCCGGGAACCGCTGGTACGGCAAGACGGGGACGATGAACGGCGTCCGCGTCGACTCGGGGGTCCTCGCGACGCCGAAGGGGACGTTCGTCTTCGCCATGTTCGCCGACCGGATCCCCGCGGGGGGCGGGCCCCGCGCGAACGAGGCGATGGGCGAGATCGCGCGGGAGGTCGTCGACGCGTGGTCGAGAGACCTCCCCGCCCGCCCGCCGATCGACCTCTCCTCCGAGCGGCCGCTCCAGCCCGCGCTCCCGCGCGTCGAGATGACGCCGCTCGAGGCGCGGCTCGGCGGCGGAGAGCACCTCGAGCGGGTCTTCCGCCCCGCCGACCGCGCGTTCTGGGAGCTCTGGGAGAAGGCGGGGGGCGACCCCGCCGACGCCTGCCTCGTCCCGATGCCGAACTCCTTCTGGGAGGGGTGGCTCCCGGCGAAGATCGAGCCGGCCCACGAGCTCGTCCTCCACCACACGGCGATGGACGACGACGAGGCGTGCATCTCCTTCTTCCTCGACCCGGCGAGCTTCGTCTCCTCGCATTTCCTCGTCGGGCGCGACGGGCGCCTCTACCAGTTCGTCTCGCTCGAGCACCGGGCCTGGCACGCGGGCTCCTCGGACCTCCACGGGCGCACCGTCCTCAACCGCAGCTCGATCGGCGTCGAGATCACCGGGAACGGGAACCGCTACCCGTTCACGAAGGCCCAGGTCGAGACGACCGTCCGCCTCGTCGGCGTCCTGACGGCCCAGCTCGGCCTGACGGCCCCCTGGATCGCCGGGCACGAGCACGTCGCGCCGGGCCGCAAGGTCGACCCGGGCGCCCTCTTCCCCTGGAACGACGTCGTCCGGCGGGGCCTCGAGCTCGCCGAGAGGCTCCGCCCGCTCGTCCCGCCGGCGGCGGACGAGGCGGGCGGCTCCTAGCTCCCCGGCCTCAGGCCGGGACGACGCCGAGGCCGGGCGCCGTCGGGAGCTCCCAGCGCCCGTCCGTGAGCGTCAGCCCCTTCCACGGGTCGTTCGCGACGAGGAGGTTCCCGTCGAGGTCGAGCCAGTCGTAGAGCGGCGCGACGGCCACGGCCGCCGCGATCCCGAGCGACGACTCGATCATGCAGCCGAGCATCAGCTTGAACCCGAGCGCCCGGCCGAGCGCGGCGAGGTCGTACGCGCGGGTGATGCCGCCGCACTTGGCGAGCTTGGCGTTGACGCCGTCGAAGAGCCCGACGAGCGACGGGACGTCCGGGACGTGGAGGACCGACTCGTCCGCGACGAGCGGGAGGGCCGAACCGGCCTTGACCGCCTTCATCTCGGCGTTCTTCGCCGCCGGGAGCGGCTGCTCGACGAACTCGATCCCCATCGTCTTCAGCCAGGCGATCTTCTTCAGCGCCTCCTCGGCGCTCTTCCACCCCTCGTTCGCGTCGACGCGGATCGGCTTCGTCGTCACGGAGCGGATCGCCGCCACGTTCTCCTCGTCGTTCGCGAGGCCGACCTTCACCTTCAGGAGCGGGTACGCCTCCGCCTCCTTGACCTTCTCCTTCATCACCTCGGCCGTGTCGATGCCGATGGAGAAGGTCGTCTGCGCCATCCGGCCCGACGGGACGCCGAGGAGCCTCCAGACGGGCTGCCCGACCGCCTTCCCCTTCCAGTCCCAGAGCGCCATGTCGAGCGCCGCGACGACCTGCGAGTCGCCGCCGGCGGCGGCCTCGGCCTTCTCGAGCCAGGCGAGGTGCTCCCACGGGGAGAGCCCGGCGCACGCCTCCTTCACCCGGGCGAAGGCCGCCTCGCCGCTCTCCCAGCTCTGCCCGTAGCGGACGTTCGCCGCGGTCTCCCCGTAGCCGGTGATCCCGGCCGCCGTCAGCTTCAGGAGGCCGTTCTTCTTCTCGGTCGAGGAGTTGCGCGAGATCGTCCAGGTGTGCCGGAGCTTCAGGATCATCGGCTCGAGCGAGAGCGCGGCTCCCGTCGCGGCGGCGACCTTCGGCGGCGCGGCCGAGGCGAGGTCGGGGAGGAGGGCGGAGGCGGCGAGGGCGCCCGAGGCGGCGAGGACCTCGCGGCGGGAGAAGGGCATGGTCATGCGAGGATTATGGGCACGATGACGCCCCGCCGCGCGCCCCGGCCCGCCCTTCTCCTCCTCGTCGCCCTCGCGCTCCCCCTCGCGGGCCGCGCTCCCGCCGCGGCGCCGGCTCCATCGGAGGAGGCGACCTCGGCCGCCGTCGTCGTCGTCCCGGTCGTGAACCTCCTCGCCCGCCCCGAGCCGACGGCGCCCGTCGAGGACCAGGCGATCCTCGGCGAGGTCGTCGCGTCGGCGCGCGAGGAGAACGGCTACGCGTGGGTCCGGCTCGCGAGCGGCTCGCGCGGCTGGGTCGCCGCCGACGCTCTCCGCCCCGCTCCGGTCACGCCTCCCGGCGAGCCCGTCGAGGTGACGTCGAGCTTGGCCCACGTCTACCGCGAGCCCGACTTCACCTCCTCCGCGCCGCTCTCGACGCTCCCGCTCGGGGCGCGCGTCGCGTCGCTGAGGACGCTCGAGAAGGAGAGGCACCTCTTCCGCGAGGTCCTCCTCCCCGACGGGAGGACCGGCTTCGTCTCCTCCGAGGACGTGGCTCCCCCGCGCCCCGCCGACGCCCCGCCGCTCCTCGACCCCGCCTCCTGGCTCGCCATGGCGCGCCGCTTTCTCGGCGCCCCGTACACGTGGGGCGGGACGACCCCGTGGGGCTTCGACTGCTCCGGCCTCGTCTTCCGCGTCCTCGGCCGCCACGGGATCCACGTGATGCGGAACAGCTCCGAGCAGTGCTTCCGCGACCCGCAGCTCGTGCCCGTCTCCCGCGAGGAGCTCGCCCCGGGCGACCTCGTCTTCTTCGGCACCGAAGAGAAGATCGACCACGTCGGCCTCTGGGCCGGCGACGGGAACGTCCTGCAGGCGACGGCCTGGGGCGTCCCCTCGACCCAGGAGACACCGTTCGCGAGCGACCGGCTCGCCCCCCGCTTCCGCTACGCCCGGAGGCTCGCCGCGCTCTCCGGCGCGCGCCCCCCCTCCGGCCTCACCCCCGCGAAGGCCGAGGCGCTCGGCAAGACGCTCGACGCCCTCGCCGCCGGGGCGAAGGCGACCTTCGGCATCGTCGTGAAGGACCTGTCGACGGGCGTGACGGTGAAGCGGAACGCGACGACCGTGATGCACGCCGCCTCGACGATGAAGACCGCCGTCCTCCTCGAGGCGCTCCACCGCGCCGACGAGGGGACGCTCTCGCTCGCCGGCCAGGTCCCCGTCGTCGACTGCTTCCCGAGCGCGCTCGACGGCACCCCCTTCCGGATCGAGCTGGAAGGGACGCCCGACGAGCGGATCGCCCCCTTCATCGGGAAGAGCGCGCGGATCGACTTCGTCGCGCGGGAGATGATCGTCCGCTCCTCGAACCTCGCGACGAACGTCATGCTCGGCCTCTGCCCGCCGAAGGAGGTCCAGGCCTTCGCGGACGCCCTCGGCGCCCCTTCCGTGAAGGTCCGCCGCATGGTCTCCGACGAGAAGGCCTACGAGGCCGGCTTCTCGAACGAGACGGACGCCGGGGGGATGGCGGCGCTCATGGAGGCGGCGGTCCGCTCGCCGAAGCTCTCCGAGAAGGCCCGGCAGACCGCCTGGGAGATCCTCGCGGCGCAGGAGTGGAACGACCAGATCCCGGCCGGCATCCCGAAGCAGGCCGGCGTCGTCGTCGCCCACAAGACCGGGTCGATCTCGAAGGTGCAGCACGACGCGGCCGTCGTGAGGCTCCCGGACGGGAGGGAGTACGTCCTCGTCCTCCTCGCGACCGACTTCGGCGCGAACGAGGAAGGGCGGGCGCGGGTCGTCGCGGCGACGCGGAAGATGTCGCGCGCCGTCTGGGAGGCGATGATCGCGCCCTGACCCCGGCGGCTACCTCTTTCGCGTGTAGGCCATCTCCATCATCCTGCCCATCTTCCCGTCGGGGCCGGCGGCCCACATCTCGAAGAGGAGATGGTCGCCGTCGACCTCGGTGTCGACCGAGCGCAGGGCGACCTTCCGGCCGGTCAGCGGGTCGAGCATCGAGCCGGTGTAGGTCGTCTTCTTCCCCGACTTGTCGGGCGTTCCCGTCATGACGAGCATCCCGGTGCCGGCCGTGTCGATCCAGTACGCCTCGTACTTCTTCCTGACGTTGTCGTAGCCGGTGTAGCCGATGCCGGAGAAGGGCTGCCCCATCATCGTCCCCTCGAAGCGCTGCTCGAGGTAACGGCCCCCGAGGACCATCCGGAACTCGCAGGTCCCCGTCGTCTCCTCCGGCGGCTGGCCCGGCTCGCCATACGACTTCGTCGTCGTCGTCCAGCTCCCGGCGAGCCTCGCCATCCGCGCGTGCGGCTCGCCCGGCGTCATCGCGGCGGCCCAGGCCTTCGCCATCGCGTCCGGGGCGGGCGCGGCGGGCCCGGCCTCCTTCGCCGGCGCCTTCGGCTCCCCGGCGGCGGCGGGAAAGGCGAGGGCGATCGCGAGGGCGGGGACGGTCGTCCATCGGGCGCGTGTCATGCGGCCTCCTTCCGGGTCCGTGGTGCTCTTTGCGTGCCCCGGATCTTCTCACGCAGGCCGCTTCCTCCCCGCTTCGGCCCGTCGTACGCTCGCGCCGTGCCGCCCGGCCCCGGCGCCCGCCGCGCCCTCCTCGTCTCGACGGTCTCGGTCCTCGCGGGCGGCGTCGCCAGCCTCGTCGCGACTCTCCTCCTGCGCGTCGTCATGGCGCGCGCCCTGGATCCCTCCGGCCTCGGGCTCGTCCTGCTCGCCACGAGCCTCGTGACGCCGCTCGGGGCCGTCGCCGCGCTCGGTACGAGCACGGCGCTCGCGCAGCGGGTCGCCGAGCGGAGGGCGCGTGCGGACGAGGCGGGGGCTCGCGGCGCGGGCCGGCGCGGCGTCCTCGTCGCGGCCGCCTCCGGCGCCCTCGCCGCG